>JANXXY010000198.1 GCA_025350365.1 Bacteroidales bacterium
TATCTCTTAATATTTCCCAAATCACAAGTTCAGCGCCGGTCATATTTTTTCGAAGATTATTACACGTATCTTTTAAATATGAAAGGTTGTTTAACTTTGTAGCCATTGGAATTCTTTTCTTCAAATTTAATAGAACCTAAATAAGTTCAAAACTGTTATTGCCCCTTTTTAAGGTTTAGCCGTCAAGTTAATATTCATAAAGAATTGTATATCATATGTATAATCCATTTATTAAGTTTTTGTAACCCCAACCCCTTAAAAAAGGGGCTATAACAGTTCCGGATAAATTGGGAGTCTTAAAATAATAGTTACATTTCTTGACTTAAAAAATAAAAAAAATGTTTTTAATTTTAAAACTTTACTATGTATTGCACTGTTATTGCACCTTTTTAAAGGGTTGAGGTTGTTGTTTTTTTTCACATCCAAATTGACAACTTTATTCAAACACCTTAATGTCTACTTTGTTTATTCAACACCCAAAAGTGCTTTTGCATTATTGATGGCAGCATCCGAAAGTTGTTCTCCACTTAACATCCTTGCTATTTCAATAACACGTTCATCAGATTTCAATTTTTTAATGCTTGTATGTGTTTTATCGTCCAAATCAACCTTATACACAAAATAATGATTTTGTCCTTTACTGGCTATTTGTGGAAGATGGGTTATATTAATAATCTGAGCATTCTCAGACATATGAAAAATGACATTCCCCATTTTATCAGCGATATCGCCCGAAACACCTGCATCAATTTCGTCGAAAATAATGGTTGGCAGGGTGATCTCATCAGAAATGGTGGCCTTGATACTTAGCATAAGTCTTGCCATTTCGCCTCCCGAAGCCACTTTAGCCAATTCCTGTAAAACACCTTGTTTATTTGCTGAAAACAAAAATCGCACTCTATCAGATCCATTTGGTGTAAAATCCTCGGTTGTTGTCATCTCAATCTTAAACAAACCATTGGGTATACCGAGTTGCTTGACCAATTCAAGCACTTTATTTTCTATTGAATGAATTACATTTTGGCGTTCAGAGGAAATAGCGCTGGAAATGTTTTCCAGGCTTGACCGAACCAAAGCCATTTCTTTTTTCAATTCTTCCAGCCGAAAATCGACATTTGATATTTCGTCAATCCTCTTTTTTAAATCATCCCTTATATTTATCAGGTCAGCCACACTCCCGCAGCGATGTTTTTGAAACAACGAATAAATAGAGTCAAGTCGCTGTTTCACAAAATCAACCCGAACGGGATCATGATCAATATGCTCGCAAAGGTTTTCTGTTTCGTGCGCAATATCTTTAATCTCGACGAATACGCTATCTAACCTGTTTTGTAATTCAATGGCCGGAGGATAAAACCCCTTGATTTTATTAAAAAATACAAGTGAATCCTTGATAAATAAAATAACTGAATTTGTTTCGCCTGACATGCAGTTTGACACCCCTGACAGCGAAGATTTAATTTCTTCGGAATGTGTTAGAAGTTTAAGTTCCTGTTCGAGAGAATCAAACTCTCCATCAATCAGTTTAGCAAGGTTTAACTGATCAAATTGAAACTGAAAATAATCCAGATCGGCTTTGTTTTTGGAAGCCATTTCGGAAGTGTTCTGATAATCACTTTTTAATGCGCGGTGTAAAGTGTAGGTTTCCCGATATTTTTGCAATAAAATGGAATCGCGGGCAAAGGTATCCAGTACTTTTAATTGAAATTGTGGGTTTTCGAGATATTGATTTTGGTGCTGGGAATGAATATCAATTAACCGTTCGCCAAGATCCCTGATAACAGTTAGATTAACAGGTGAATCATTTACAAAAGCTCTCGACTTACCATCTGGGCTGATTTCACGCCGAATAACAGAAATATCATCAAAATCAAGATCGTATTGAACAAAAACATCTTCAAGTCCGTATCCATTGATATGAAATGTACCTTCAACAATGCATTTACGGGATTGATCGAGAAGAACAGTTGTATCAGCACGCTGACCTACCAAAAGTGATAACGCTCCGAGAAGAATAGACTTGCCAGCGCCTGTTTCGCCGGTGATAATTGACAAGCCATCGGAAAAATCGATGTTTAATTCCTGAATAAGAGCGTAATTTTGAATTGCTAGGGTTGTTAACATGCAAACTCAGTTTTCATCTGTTCGAAAAACAAAGATAAAAAACTATTTCGCAATTTTCTGGTATTTAGTGGCATTCGCAGGATCAATTTCTTTCAAAACAGCGAGAACGCGAGCACGTTCTTCAGGAAAAGAGTCTGAAAAAACATTTACCCATTCATCACTCTTTGCATCAAATACCACCTGCATTAAATGCATATAAGGATCGGGTTTATTTCGGTAAACTTGCTGCAACAAACGTAAATCCTCAGCTATCTCGTCTCTTCCTTCAACTGGTTTTTCGGCTAACCGATCCAAACCCAACCGATGGTATTTATAAAAAAAGTCGCGAACAGGACTATATTTATCATCCATCAAATTCTGAACCAGCCAATACCTATTTTTATTACTGCTACCCTCAAAGGGTTTCCATCCTTTTTCCGAAGCATTTTGGGCATTGTTTACTATGCTTTCTGCCTTTCGGAGTATGTCTGATCCTCCCTTATTTGAATATGAATCATAATCCAAACCAATAATTACATAAGCGTAATAAGCTAAAAGTGAGGTTAAATTCGAGGTAAAGGACGATTCATTAAATTCCAGTGATTGAAATTCAACATAAGTAAACTGAATATTTTGATCCATGTAATTAAGAAGCACTGTGTTATATGAAGAATTAAAAACCGGCCTTCGTGCCTGTACCTGAAGAGTACCTTTAAAATCGGAACCCGTATAATCTTGAATATTAAAGAGTAAATTACATTCTATTCGCTCCTCATTGGTATACACATGATTTGTCCAACTACGATTATTCATAAATTCGTACAAGGCATTCTGCATCGTTTCAAATACTTTTTTATTGGTTCCCTGAACTTTATCTGAAAGTACCTGAATATTGCATTTTAACTCCTGTGCAAAACCACTGCAAGCAATTAAAATTAATCCAAGTAGTAATAAAAACCTAAGTTTTGTTTTCATAATATGATAATAGACACAACACTTCGTTAAATTTGAAAATTTTAAAATTTGAAAATAATTGTCTAGTAACT
>JANXXY010000071.1 GCA_025350365.1 Bacteroidales bacterium
TTTTTTTACGAACGGTCTGCTGTTAGTATCATAAGAATTACCATCTACCTGATGGTAAGGTTTTTTAAAGCCACCCTTATCGCTGCTAAATAAAGGTTTTTTGTCTCTCGAATCCGACGAATTATCGTATCTGTTATTGTCGTAAGATTTGTTTCGAGTTGTGATACGTTTTCGTTTGTTGGGTTGAGAAGAATCGGAACGGTCTCCACTTTTTTGGTCGTCTTTAATCATATTCTATTGATAGTTAAATAATTATATTTGTAGCATCCCTGCTAAATTTTAATTGTTAATTTACAAATAAAGTCTGCAAAAATAATACTTTTTAAAAGAAAATTAAGAGGTTGTATAAAAATTGGTTCAAAATCCTCTATAACTGGTTTTATTATTTTTTAGTTTTTTATACCTTTCGGAAATATAAAAACCAAGGAAAAAACACATTCACGCGAATCATTTGCAGTTAAAATCATATCAGATAAATATTACAGGTTAATAAAAAACATACTATAATGAAATTAATAAACAATCAATTACTAGAAGATGTTGTGTCGCAGGCAAGATTATCTTCACGAAAACGAAAAAATTATAATTTCCATGAGAGGCTTGATGCCAATGTTCAGCGAATGCTAAATGCAATTGAGCCCGGGACCTATATTCATCCACATAAGCATGAGAATCCTGACAAGGTGGAGGCGTTTCTTATCCTTAAAGGCAAAGCACTTGTAGTTGAATTTGACAATTTCGGTAAAATTACATCCTACTGCATCGTATCGCCTGCAGATGGCGTGTACGGGTCCGAAATAGCTCCACGAACCTGGCATTGTATAATTTCGCTTGAACAAGGAACGGTAGTTTATGAGGTAAAGGATGGTCCTTATTCGCCAATAAACGATAAGGATTTTGCTGAATGGGCTCCTAAAGAGGGAGATGCCGGATGTGATAAATATATTCAGAGCATTTTACAACGTTGTGAAATAGTGCAATAATAATTATAAAATCAATTAGTTAATTATAAATCGTTTATAAAATTTACTTATGACATTAATAAAATCAATTTCCGGAATTCGGGGAACTATTGGAGGAAAACCAGGAGAAGGGCTAACGCCTCTTGATACGGTGAAATTTACAGCCGCATTTGCCACATGGGTTCGAAATAACTCGGGTAAAAGAGCAACTGAACGGGTGAAAATTGTATTGGGACGTGATGCACGTATTTCCGGTCCAATGGTAAAACAAATTGTAATTGGAACGCTTACCGGTATGGGTATCGATGTAATTGATATTGATCTGGCTACCACACCTACGGTTGAAATTGCAGTAACTGAGGAGAAAGCAGATGGAGGTATTATTCTAACTGCCAGCCACAATCCCAAACAATGGAACGCCCTGAAGTTGCTTAATAACAAAGGCGAATTTTTAAATGATACCGACGGTAAACTCGTTTTGTCGTATGCAGAGAATGATGCATATTTTTTTGCAGATGTCGAATTACTCGGAAATATAGTGGAGAAAGATTACACTAATATTCACATCAATCAGGTTCTTAAACTTAAATTGGTTGATATTGAAGCTATTCGTGCAAAAAACTTTACCGTAGCCATTGATTGTGTCAATTCTGTGGGTGGTGTTGTATTGCCTAAACTTCTGAAAGCTCTTGGAGTTAAAGAAATAATTGAACTTTATTGCGAACCAAATGGTATTTTTCCTCACAACCCCGAACCACTTCCTGAACATTTAACAGAAATTTCGAAGGTTACAAAAGATAAAAAAGCTGATGTTGCTTTTGTTGTAGATCCGGATGTTGATCGGTTGGCTATTGTAAATGAGGATGGATCGATGTTTGGCGAAGAATATACTCTTGTGGCGGTGGCTGACTATATTCTAAGTAACCAGGTTGGAAATACATGTTCTAACTTGTCCTCTTCAAGGGCTTTACGCGATGTTACCGAAAAGCATGGCGGAAAATATGTTGCGGCAGCAGTGGGTGAGGTAAATGTGGTGGCTGCTATGAAAGCTAATAATGCTATTATCGGTGGAGAAGGGAATGGCGGAATTATCTATCCTGAGCTTCATTATGGGCGCGATGCACTCGTTGGAATTGCATTGTTTCTGACTCATCTGTCCAAATCCGGACAAACTTGTTCACAATTGCGGGCAGGTTACCCGGAGTATTATATTTCGAAAAATAAAATTGAGCTGAAACCTGGAATTGATGTCGATGGAATCCTTAAAAAGGTGAAAATAAGGTTCTCAGATCAACACATTAACGATATTGATGGTGTGAAGATTGATTTCCCTGAAGAATGGGTTCATCTCCGAAAATCTAATACTGAAGCAATTATCAGGATTTACGCCGAAAGCAAGTCGAAGGAAAATGCTGATAAATTAGCTAACAAAATTATAAACGAAATAAAATCAATGATGTAGAAATAGATAGAAATAGATAGAAATTGAAATAAATAGAAGCAGATGGAAGTAAATAGAAATAAATTGAAATAGATAGAAAT
>JANXXY010000214.1 GCA_025350365.1 Bacteroidales bacterium
TAAAACAAATAGAGGAAGAGCCGGAAAGTCGTCGTGAATGGATGCTGGAGTGGTTTGCAAAAGCAGGCGAGCCTTTAAAAAAAATAAAAGACTACAAGTTTTGGCAGGACGGTAACCAGGCTAAAGAAATATTTGGCAATCAATTCCTTTTTGAAAAGCTTGAAGATATTCACAACAATCCAGTAGAAGAAATGGTAGTGGTTTAGCCGGAAGGGTATTTGTATAGTTCAGCAAGAAATTATTCTGAAATGGATAATTTGTTGGAGGTTTGCTTAATTTCGCAACAATGGAAAACATATGATTAAAATAAATGCTACGCATATGTCGTTACAAATGACAGGAGGAAAAGCACGGATTGCTCTGCGCCCACTAGGAGGTCAAAAATAATGGAATTTACAAGAAATGATCTTTATAAAATCGTTTTCTACCTCGTATACTAGCCGATGTTCATCGGTATCCTGCGAGACCAATAACCGGCGTATTCATATTTTAAGGATTCCGGCTTGCCGATTCCACCAAAAGGGTTTTGAGCAGTTTCCTTAATGAGTTTTTTTAGTTTATTGAAAACCTGTTTGTTCTCGGTTTGCCACTCATTATTTTGTTCAAAAGCGACAGCGGTAAAAAGAAAATCCCTCATAGTTCCTTATGTTTAACCACGATGTGCTCCCCATTTTTATCCTGTTCTATAGATTTGTCAATTGCGGCCATATTAGAACTTCCCCTAGATAAGCGTAGTTTGCGATAAACTAAAGTCCGGAGCGTCTCGGCGAAGTTTCGTTAACTTCGTCCGGCTATATTACCGTCTCTCACCGCTAATACACATGGTAATAAAGTTTGTCAGCTTTAATATAAAGTTATGGATTAATCTGAAGAAATACTCATTTCAAATCCCGTTACCTTTTTATACCTGAGTTTGTATTTTTCTTTTAAATCCTGTTGCCCGGCTTCATCAGCAATCTTTGTCAGTCTACTGATAGCGAGTGCCGAAAGGCTTCGTTCATAAGCTGAGAAATTTTTTAACCATTGGTTCATGGCAAAGAAATATTCCAATTCTTCAAAACATTTTTGGCTATGCTCCTCCAGCATTCTGCGCCCAAGTTTGGTTGCACCAATATTAAATGCGGTTTCTTCTAATTTGTATGATTGCATATCAGGGGGAAAAATATTCGAAGGCATCAATTCCATACAACGGTTAAGAACCTTGAGGGCTGAGTCCTTTTTTCCCTCCAAAAATAGTTGCTCTGCTAACCGTGCAAAATTGATTCGTGTATGTAAAATCCTAAAAGTTTGGATGTTTTGGTCGTCGATGAGTACATTGGATTTGTTCATCCGTCCCCATCGAAATTTGTTCATCATATTATTGTACATAATGGATGTTTCAACTCTTCCGGCAGAAAGAAATCCCTGACTTTTACTTAGTATGGGTATTAAGCGATAAGCAAAACCCTCGCATTGTAAATAGTTATCGAGACCAAGTGTGCCATCATGGTTAACTGAGGTATAATAAATGGGGCGTTTCCAGTTATTCGTGGCCAAAATATCCATTACCACCAACTCGCTTTTTGTGAGATAGCTTTTACTGATTTTTATACCTATCTGCGAAACAATTTTATCTGACAGGTAAGTAGGAACAGTTCCGTTTAATTTAACCAACAGGGTGTCCACCGGTAAAATGAGATTGCGTGTGGGCAGATAATCAAGAAATTCATTTTTGGTGAGTTCGTATTTAGTATTGGCGGAGTCGCTTCCAATAAAAGAGATTGCATTTTTTAGAACGAAAGGAGTCTCAGTTTTTTCGATCATGTAAACAAAATCACGTTTTCCCTCAAGGTATTTCTCGCTCATGAGCGAAATTGGCAGCGGAGCGGAATTGTTAATCTTATGTTTTTGTTGGTTGATATACCAACCGCAGGATAAAAGTGTTAAGTTAACCACGCGAATGTCAGTTCTTATGCCCTCCACTTCCTGAAGATACCAAAGAGGAAAGGTATCGTTATCGCCACTTGTAAAAAGAATTGCATTTGGTGCGCAGGAATTGAGATAGTTAAAGGCAACATCACGGACCGTGTAGCGTCCCGATCGGTTGTGATCGTCATAGTTTTGGAAAGCCATGAGGATTGGAACCGTTAGTAATGACACGATGGTGGCCGCCCAGGCAGCATTTTTGTGTGATAACCACCGCTTCATCATGTGGGTTAGTGTTAGAACTCCTAGTCCAATCCAAATAGCGAAAGCATAAAAGGATCCCACGTATGCATAGTCGCGCTCACGGGGTTGCAATGGTGTTTGGTTAAGATAAATAATAATCGCTATTCCTGTCATAAAAAAGAAAAAGAAAATCACCAGAAAGTCTTTTTTGCCACCAATTAACTGGTAATATATTCCTGCAAGGCCAAGCAAAAGAGGTAGAAAATAATATCTGTTATGCCCTTTGTTTTCTTTCAGGTATTGCGGCAATTTATCTTGCGGTCCAAAAATCAGGTTATCGATTATGTTGATGCCTGAAATCCAATTACCATAAACGATACCTCCATTTCCGTCGATGTTGTTCTGTCGACCAACAAAATTCCACATAAAATAACGGAAGTACATGTATCCTAATTGGTACTTCACAAAAAATGATACATTTTCAATGAAAGTTGGTTTATAATCCACCACCTGAACGTCATCCTTATTCACCGTTATTGGTGTTCCCTTAATCATTGCCCAATCCTTATAAACCTTGATATGGCTTGTTTCGTGACTATACATTCGCGGGAAAAATGTATTGAAACGTGAGTCGTAAACATAATAAGGTTTCCTGTACGAGATCGTATATTTACCTTTTTCACGCACATACTCAGGGTTACCATCTTTGGTTTCAACAATAGGAGCGTTAAAATATTGACCATATAGTAATGGACGATCGCCATATTGGTCGCGGTTGAGGTAGGAGAGGAGTGAGAAAGCATTGTCAGGGCTATTTTCGTTCAATGGAGGATTTGCCATCGACCTGATAACGATCATCGAATAAGAACTATATCCTAATAAAATCATTGTAAAAGCTAGCAAGATTGTATTTAGTACAACTTTTCTTTTACACAGAGATATCCATATACCTGTAATTAACAGAAATGTTAAGGACAATGAATAAAACCATATGCCAGAGTTGAACGAAAGTCCAAACCTGTTTACAAATAAAAGTTCGATCCAAACTGCAAGTTGAATTATACCAGCTATAATTCCATACTGGATACCGGCAAGTAGCACGAACGAAAATATAATCGCCACTATTATACCAGGTAATGATGGCTTATACTTTTTAAAGTAGTAGACCAGTACAATTGCCGGAATCACCAATAGATTAAGTAAATGAACACCAATAGACAATCCAACCAAGTAGGCAATAAGGATGATCCATCGGTTGGCGTATTTTCTACCAAAATTTTCCTCCCATTTTAAAATGGCCCAGAAAACGATGGCTGTGAATAGCGAGGAGGTAGCATATACTTCGGCTTCAACGGCTGAAAACCAAAAGGAATCTGAAAATGCGTAAGCCAATGCGCCAACCAAGCCCGATCCGAGAATGGCAATAAGTTGTTCCGGTTGAAATTCATTATCCTTTACTATCAGTTTTTTTGCAAGATGGGTGATGGTCCAGAATAAAAAAAGAATAGTAAAAGCACTCGCCAAGGCCGACATGGCATTGATAAGCATCGAAACCTTTGCAGGGTTTGTAGTAAGAAGTGAAAATACCTTTGCAATCATTAGGAATAACGGAGCGCCGGGAGGATGACCTACTTCAAGTTTGTAGGCCGATGCGATAAATTCCCCGCAATCCCAAAAACTTGCCGTTGGTTCAATGGTAAAAAGATAGAGAATCGCCGTTATCAAAAACGAAAACCATCCGGTGATATTGTTCCAATTCCTGAAGCGATCTCTGGTAATAATCATTAATAAATGTCGTAATAATAAGTCGTAAGCAAACTGAAAATAATCAAAGTTTTAGGTTTCAAGACACGTTAATATCTTTAACCTTTTTTGAATTTATAGGTTTCAAATTCCTATCAAGCGGATTCAAAGGTATTAAATCGATCATACAATCAATCCCTTTGTTTCAATTGTATTTCAATTTATTTCCCTTTATTCCAACTGTATTTCAAACTATTTCCCTTTATTTCAACCTACCTCAATTGTATTCAATTTATTTCCCTTTATTTCCATTGTATTAAATTTATTTCCCTTTATTTCAATTGTATTTCAATTGTATTTCAATTGTATTTCAATTTATTTCCCTTTATTTCAACTGTATTTCCCTTTATTTCAATCTACTTCAATTGTATTTCAATTTATTTCCCTTTATTTCAACTGTATTTCCCTTTATTTCAACCTAACTCAATTGTATTCAATTTATTTCCCTTTATTTCCATTGTATTTCAAACTATTTCCCTTTATTTCCATTGTATTTCCCTTTATTTCAATCTATTTCCTTTTATTTCAATCTATTTCAATCTATTTCAATTGTAATTCGATTCTGTTTCCCGAATTAATAATTAACTTTAAATTTTTAAAATAAATAGAAGA
>JANXXY010000218.1 GCA_025350365.1 Bacteroidales bacterium
AGTGACGGTCTTTTAGACAAGGCCCAGACCATGCTCGATGAGGCGTTAAAACTACATCCCGATTCATCGGAATGCATGGTGGTGCAAGGATTTATACATGTGGGCCGAATTATGGTCGACCCGATGAGCCGTGGTGCAGAATATTCGCAATTGGCCGGTGCAGCTTTTCAGAAGTCGATTGCACTGAATCCTTCAAATCCCCGTGGTTATTATATGAGAGGTGTCACAGTACTTAACACTCCCGATTTTTATGGTGGCGGAAAAGTTCCTGCCAAACCGATACTTACAATGGCCATGGAAAGATACGAAGCATTTAAACCAAGCACTCCACTTTCTCCAAACTGGGGTAAAGATCAATGTCAAAAGCAATTAGATGCTTGTCAGTAATTTTTCCAGACAATATATTTAAAACTGCCGGCAGAATTGATTGGAATCTGCCGGTGGTTTATTATTTTTAACCATATGCATTTTAATACAAAAACCGTCCGCCAGATTTTTCTTATTTTCGTTATTGGGATAGCTATCGGCAATATTTCGACCATGCTTTTTAACGTAGATAATTTTTTCAACTGGCAGGACTTCCTTTTACGCTCTTTTTATTCTGTTATTTTGACCTTATTTTTCTATAAAGGAAATGAGGCAATTATTAAATACCTGAATAAAAAAAATTCGTGGGTAAAAAACACACGTATGATTGTGATTAAACATATTGTAGCTACTGTTACATACTCTTTATCTGTTATTTTTATTTTTTATCTATATATATGGTATTTCTTAATGCATCAAAAAAACCTACATGGTTTTATTGTTAATTTCCGCATAGGTTTTTATTTATGTTTTTCAATTACAGCAATATGGACTTTAATCAATTATGCCAACTACTTCTTTAAATACTGGAAAAATGCACTAATACGCGAGGAACAGCTTAAACGTGAAAGCCTTGCCTTGCAATATGAATCGCTTAAAAATCAGGTAAACCCGCATTTTCTATTCAATTGTTTAAACATTTTAACCTCACTGATTGAGCGTGATAAAGAGTCGTCCATAAAATTTGTGAAACAATTATCGGATGTATTCCGATATGTGTTGGATCAGAACGTCAGAGAACTCGTAGATGCGGATACCGAACTGAAATTTGTTGAGTCGTACCTTTATCTTCAAAGGATTCGTTTTGGCGAAAACATTCATATATCGATAGAAATAGCTGATCATAACTTTAAAATTGTACCTATGGCCTTGCAATTACTTATTGAAAATGCCATTAAACACAACACCATTTCACATGAGAACCCTCTTACTATATCTATATTCGACCATGCTGAATTCATCTCTGTGGTCAATAATTTTCAGAAAAAAACTATTATTCCCGATTCCAGTGGTATTGGACTTAAAACCTTATCCTTTCAATACGAGTTTATTTCGGGTAAAAACATTGAAATTATACCCGGAAACGATTTCTTTACAGTAAATCTCCCAAAGGTAAAAGCTAAATGATAACCAATATAGTAGTTATAGAAGACGAGACACTTGCCGCCGAACGACTGATTGCTTTGGTGAGCGAAATTGACAAGAAATTAATTGTTAAGGCGCAACTCGATAGCGTGTCCACGTCAGTAAAATGGTTTTTGGCAAACCCTGCTCCCGATTTGGTTTTCATGGATATTCAACTTGCAGATGGATTATGCTTTGAGATTTTTGATAAGACCACGGTTGATTCTCCTGTTATTTTTACCACTGCTTATAACGAATATGCTTTAAAGGCATTTAAAGTAAACAGTATTGATTATCTTTTAAAACCCATTGATAAAGAAGAGCTTCAAGCTTCGATTGCAAAATATCGCCGGATTAATTCTTCCGTCAGCAAAGCCAAACCTATGGCGCCTGAATTGATAAAACAGGTGATGCAAATGATTCAAAACCCATACAAATCGAGGTTTGTAATACGTCTGGGCGAGCATATCAAGACAATTCATTTGGATGATATTGCCTTCTTTTATAGTAATGAAAAATCGACGTTTATACGTACCCTTGCCGGTCGCGATTATGCCATGGATATTTCATTGGATCAATTGGAGGTCGAAACTGATCCTGGTAAATATTTCCGTGTGAGTCGTAAATACTTCGTTGCCTTGTTGTCCATTAAGGACATTATCTCATACAGAGGGAGCCGGTTGAAGGTTGTTATCACAGGTTCCGAAAAAGACGAGATACTTGTTAGCCGCGAAAAAGTAACGGAGTTTAAAAAATGGCTGGAAGGGTGACCAAACAACAAATTCTATTTTCGATTTCAGTGATTTATTTGTATTAAAAATATATTCGTATATTTGCACCCGTAAAAGTGGAAAGATTTGATTTGATTGCAACCACACAAAAAAATGCTAAAGCGAGGTTTTTTGCAATTAACATTTTCTTTCCAACCCCTTTATTTAATTACACTTAATTTATTCTTGTATGGGATATTTATTTACTTCCGAGTCCGTTTCCGAAGGACATCCGGATAAAGTTGCCGATCAGATTTCTGATGCTCTGCTTGACGAATTTTTGCGTTGCGACCCCGATTCAAAGGTGGCTTGCGAAACTCTTTGTACTACTGGGTTGGTGGTATTAAGCGGCGAGGTTCGTACCAACGGCTATGTTGATGTGCAAAAAACTGCCCGTGAAGTGATCCGTAAAATAGGATACACAAAAGCCGAATACATGTTCGACGCTGATTCATGCGGTGTTATCTCGTCGATTCATGAACAATCGGCCGATATCAATCAGGGCGTTGTTCGTCAAAAGGAAGAAGATCAGGGCGCCGGCGACCAGGGAATGATGTTTGGTTATGCCAGCAAGGACACTGATACGTATATGCCTTTAACACTAAGCCTTGCACATGAATTATTGCTTGAACTTGCCGTGATACGCCGTGAAGATAAAACGGTGAAATATCTTCGTCCCGATGCCAAATCGCAGGTAACCATTGAATACGACGATAATAACCAGCCATTGCGGGTTCATACCATCGTAATTTCAACCCAGCACGACGATTTCGACACGGAGGCCAAGATGCAGGCCGCCATCAAGAAAGATGTTCAGGATATTTTGATTCCACGGGTTATAGCCAAATTACCGGAACGTGTAAAAAAATTGTTCAAAAACGATTACATTCTACATGTAAACCCAACCGGCAAATTTGTTATCGGCGGTCCTCATGGGGATACAGGGTTAACAGGTCGCAAGATTATTGTAGACACTTATGGCGGCAAAGGAGCTCATGGCGGGGGCGCTTTCTCTGGTAAAGACTCATCAAAAGTTGACCGCTCAGCCGCTTATGCCGCTCGTCATATTGCTAAAAACCTTGTTGCAGCCGGTGTTGCAGACGAAATACTCGTTCAGGTTGCCTATGCCATTGGCGTGGCTCAGCCGGTGGGTTTATATGTTAACACCTACGGAACTTCGAAAGTGAAGGCTACGGATGGCGAAATTGCAGCCAAAGTAAACAAGCTATTTGATATGCGTCCGTTTGCTATTGTAAAACGTTTCGGACTGAAGAATCCTATATTCCTGGAAACAGCGGCTTATGGTCATTTTGGTCGTGAACCATTTACTAAAAAAGTTAAATTTTATACTAACGGTAATGGAACCAACAGCCAGGTGATTGAAAAAGAGGTTGAATTCTTTGGTTGGGAAAAACTGGATTTCGTTGACCAGATTAAAAAAGAATTCTCTATTTAAAATAATTAAACCTGCCAGATTTTAAAAACCTGGCAGGTTTGTTTATTTTGTTAACTCCTGAAACACCTCTTCAAGACTCTTTTCCTGTTTTTGCATCGATAATACTGAATATCCCTTCTCAACGGCAAATTTGAAAATGCTCTCGCGAATATCAATGCCATTACTATTACTAACCAACCAGCTGTCCCCTTTTACCTTAAGCACTTTGTCTACCAAAGGAATCTTTTGAACAATACTTTCATCCAATACCTTATTAAATTCCACTAACACAATAAAACCAGCCTGTGCCGTATGCTGATAAATCTCGCCTGTGCGGTCATTTGCCACAATCTCCCCTTTATTGATAATGATGATACGGTCACAAATTGCCTCCACCTCCTGCATGATATGGGTTGACAACAAAATCGTTTTACTTTTCCCGGCTTCGGAAATAAGGTTGCGGATTTCTACAATCTGATTCGGGTCAAGGCCTGTAGTAGGTTCATCAAGCACCAGCACCGCCGGATCGTGAATAAGTGCCTGAGCCAGACCAACACGTTGCCGATAGCCTTTTGACAGTGCTCCAATTTTCTTATGTTGCTCCCTATCAAGGCCTGTGAGTCCAATAATTTCCGATATTCTGCCCTGAAGATTTTTTACATTGTAAATTCCTCCAACAAATTCAAGGTATTCTTTCACATACATCTCAGGATATAAAGGGTTTTGCTCAGGAAGATAACCAATATGCCTGCGGACTTCCAGAGATTGTTCCATCACATCAAAACCATTCACTTCAGCATTACCCGACGATGGGGGCAGATAACCGCAAATAATTTTCATCATCGTTGACTTACCGGCGCCATTTGGGCCGATAAACCCAACAATTTCACCGGATTTTATTTCAAATGAAACATTATTCAAGGCTTTTTGCTTGCCATATAGTTTGGTAATATTCTCTACCTTTATCGACATAATCAATACATTAACGAAAAATATAAAAACCCAAATTTAATGAATTTAGTGAAAGAAAAAGAAGATCAGTCGTCTGCTAATTATAAGATGAATTAAAACAATACGTTTAATTAAGGCTGAAAGCCTTGAAGCGCTATCGCAGGGCAACGCCCAGTGTGATAAAAATTGTGTTTAATCAAGAGCGTAAGCTTTCGCCCTTGCAGGGCTATGCTTAACGACATTGAAATAATACTGATAGTTTGAACCTGGTATTTCATCGAAATAAAAGCCGTATCCTTAAAATTATTATATTTCACCACCATCATTCTCTTCGTATTTTCACCCGGCAGCTTTTTATTATGCTGCCAGCCAATCAAAATATTTTGATAATAAAAATGAATTTCTATATTTGTGTTAACATTAATGCTTTAAAATTGTATTAGAACAGTACTAATCTCAACACATAAAACTTATGATCAGAGTAAAGACAATTATTTGTGCCTTTGTAGGGTTTTTCATTATTTCCGCCTCCGGTTTGCAAGCTCAGGTTACAAAAAAGGATGCCGCTGATACATATAACCGGGGCATAGCCGCGAATGCTACCGATCCAATAGCTGCAATCGATTCATTTGAACGTAGTGTAAAACTTGCTACTCAGGTGGGCGACGAAGCCAATGATATAAAAGTACAGGCCGGAAAAGTGCTTCCAGGATTATATTATAAAAAAGTAGTAAAACTTACGAATGAGAAGAAGTTTGACGAAGCCATCATTGCTTGCAAAGAAGCGATTAAATCATCTGAAACGTATGGTAACGATAATGTAAAGGAAGAAACAAAGAAAATTATGGTTCAGGTGCTAACCAATATTGGCAATAACCTCACGAAGGCCAACGATCAACCAAATGCCATCAAATCATACGATAGCGCTTTGTCGATCAACCCTAATTATACCAAAGCTATTTTTTACAAAGCTATAGTATATACAAAATTAGGAGATGCTCCCAAGTTTACTGAAACAATCGATCTCGCTATTAGCAAAGCAAAGACTGATAATGATACTGCTTTCAGCAAACAAATGGAAAAGGTGGCTCTTAATTTCTTCAAAAATTCAGGTATAAAATCGAACAAAGCCAAAAAGACTGTTGAAGCAATCGGTTTTCTAAATACTTCATTGAAATATGGAAACGATGAAGATGTTTACTATTATCTGGCCAATATCTTCAACACCCAGAAAAAATACAGCGATGCGGTTGTAAATGCTCAAAAGGGGCTGGACATGGAGACAGGGCCTGCTGAAGCCAAAG
>JANXXY010000237.1 GCA_025350365.1 Bacteroidales bacterium
TTATGACAAAGAAACTGCCATTTTCATTTTCCTGCAAGTATTTTTTTACTTTTGTGTTATGCATTGATTAAGTGTTAGTTTCGAAATGCCAGGTCAGGTGTTCTGAAATTATAAATAGGACGGGTCGCGAAGCATCAAATAAAAATTCCATATATTGATTAGCGGCTGTTTGAATGAAGTCGAGGGAAGAGACGGAATGAGTTCGCCGGTCAGAGTTTTTGGTTACTTTTTTCGACAAAAAAGTAACAAATGAATTATCTGGTCTTTACATAGTTCTTTAACAGAAAAAGGAGTTTGATTTATACAAGGCAAAAGTCCTTCGACCATTTGAGTGATGGAATTACGGTGAGGGTAAATGCTTAGAAATTAACTAGGTTAACGTATTCCACTTACGTTGAAAAATACTTTTTACAGGGTTTATGCAAATATTCGTACTTTTGTGTCCGATTATTTTATGCTAATGGCGATAATTTACAATATTCTAATTCAACTCTTTCCGGTCGTAATTTTTGTTTCATCCGTATTTGGAAATACCAAGGCAAGACTATGGCTTAGCGGTCGAAAAGATATTTTTGCCAGAATCAGGGAACAATTAAAACCCAACGAAAAACGAGTTTGGATACATGCCGCGTCTCTTGGTGAATTTGAACAAGGGAGACCATTGATTGAGAAAATTCGCGAGCTATATCCGGAGTTCAAAATTTTCCTTACCTTTTTTTCTCCTTCAGGGTATGAAATACGGAAAGACTATTCAGGCGCTGATTATGTTTTTTATTTACCCCTCGATACACGCAGTAATGCAAAACAGTTTATCGATCTCGTTCAGCCGGAAAAGGTATTGTTTATAAAGTACGAATTTTGGTATAACTATTTAACTGAGCTTAAAAGCAGAGGTATTCCTGTATATTTGTGTTCTGCTATTTTCCGGGATAATCAGGTTTTCTTTTCATGGTATGGTGTCTGGTTTCGGAATATGCTTTCCTCCTTCACATGGTTTTTTGTGCAAAACAAATTGTCGAAATCAAAGCTGGAAACCATCGGGATTTCGAATGCTACTATTTCCGGTGATACACGGTTCGATCGTGTTTATGACATTGCAACCCAGTCACACGAAATAGAAACGGTTAAAACATTTGTCGGTCAACGTTATTGTTTGGTGGCAGGTAGTACCTGGCAGCCCGATGAAGAATTGCTTTCAAAGTACATAAACGATTCTCAGTTGCCTATCGTTTATATTATTGCTCCTCATGAAATTGATGGCTCTCATATACTGCGTCTGGAAAGTTCCATACAAAAAAAATCTATCCGTTTTTCAGAACTCAAAAATAATCCGTTGGCCGATTATCAGGTGCTTATTATCGATAATATCGGGATACTATCTTCCTTATATAGATATGGTAAGGTGGCATATATTGGTGGCGGATTTGGAAAAGGGATACATAATATTTTAGAAGCAGCTGCATTTGGACTTCCTGTGATATTTGGCCCTAATCATAATAAGTTTCAGGAGGCATTGGATCTTGTAAATCGAGGTGGAGCCTTCGCAATTTCTGACTTTAACAGCATAAAGATCCGGTTGGATACCTTATTTACTGACCAAAAATTTCTAATTGAATCAGGACAGATAGCCGAAAACTTTGTAAAACAAAATGTTGGAGCTACCGATAAAATCCTTTCCCACATGATGAAGTAGCAATTTAACTAAATTTTATTATTACCGTCCAACTAAAATAAGATTCTTCGCTACTCAGGATGACAATCGTTTTCTCGGTTACTACTGAAACTTTATTATAAATTAATTGTTAAATTGAAGTTAAACACTGCTTATTATTTCTACAGTTTTGGATGCCAAATTTTTAGAGGTTGTCCATTACCTTATATTTTATTATGTGTAAGATAATCAGGCATTAAAATATTAGGTTGATAACTCTGGTTATTTGTTCATAAGTACAATTCGGTTTGTATTGCACAAGCTTTTTCGTCTTGCTACCTTGCATGACACTTGACCCTATGATAACCCAAGTTATA
>JANXXY010000257.1 GCA_025350365.1 Bacteroidales bacterium
AGGAAATGCTTGCTGGACAGAAGACGGAGCTTACATAAACTCTTCCAATCAGGCAAATAACCTCGATATTAATGGAATGAATAAAGAAAATGGCATCAATACTGTCATTTCCTGGCTCGGGAAATTAGGAAATGGTACTGCCAAGGTAAATTATAAAATGCGCGATTGGTTGTTCAGTCGTCAACGCTATTGGGGAGAGCCTTTTCCCGTAATCCATTGGGAAGATGGAGAAATAGCCGTGCTCACCGATAGTGATTTACCTGTTGAATTACCCAAACTCGAAAAATACCAACCAGGCGCAAATGGAGAATCACCTCTTGCAAATGCATCGGATTGGCTTATCGTTACAGACGAAAATGGTCGCAAAGGTAGGCGCGAAACGAATACGATGCCACAATGGGCGGGATCATGTTGGTATTACCTCCGTTTTGTTGATCCAGGCAATGATAAAGAGCCATTTTCGACGATTGCGGAAAACTACTGGATGCCTGTTGATCTTTATATCGGAGGAGCTGAGCATGCTGTGTTGCATCTTCTTTACAGCCGTTTCTGGCACAAGGTTCTGTTTGACCTTGGCATTGTTTCAACAGATGAACCTTTTCAGAAACTTTTTAACCAGGGGATGATCCTTGCTTTTGCATATGAAACCTCCACTGGTGCAAAAGTGCCATCGGACATGGTTGAAGATCGGGATGGTACATTCATCCACAAGGAAACAGGCGAAGTGCTGAAGCAGATTGTTGCAAAAATGTCGAAGTCCCTGAAAAATGTAGTGAATCCGGATGATGTGGTTTCGCAATATGGTGCCGATTCATTAAGACTTTATGAAATGTTTCTGGGACCCCTCGATGCTACTAAACCATGGACAGAAACAGGAGTTAAGGGGGTTTTTGGTTTTCTTGTACGGGTAAACAGGTTTTTCTGTAACCTCGAGAGTTATTTTGAAGGCGATGAAGATATGGAAGTATTGAAACTTCTGCACCTTACCATTCAAAAAGTTGAAAGCGATATCAATAGTTTACGATTCAATACCGGTATTTCTCAAATGATGATTTTTAATAATCTGTGTATTAAAAAAAAGAAGGTTACAAAAGCTACAGGGGAGACGTTTGCCAAGGTACTGGCTCCCTATGCTCCTCATATTGCCGAAGAAATTTGGCAGATATTGGGTCACACCCTAACGCTGGCCAACGAACCGTTTCCAAAAGTGGAAGCAAAATATATTGAGGAAGATACATTTCATTATCCTGTATCTTTTAATGGCAAAAAGCGTTTCGAACTTGAATTACCAAAAATACTTACGGTAGCCGAAATCGAAAAAATAGCTCTTGCCGACGAGAACTCTCAGAAATGGCTTAATGGGCAGTTACCTAAAAAGGTAATAATAGTTCCTAATAAAATTATCAATATTGTTGTTTAAGGATCAATAACCAAGGGTCTGGAACAAGTAAATAGAATGTATGAAAGAAAAGATTGGTGAGGGAATAAAAACTTACGCGATCATCACCTTCGGGTTAATTTTGTATTCATTAGCCTGGACATCATTTCTCCTTCCAAATCAAATTACTGGGGGTGGTATTAGTGGACTTTCGGCGGTAATTTACTATGCCACGGGATTTCCGGTCGGCGTTAGTTTATTGTTGCTTAATGTCGTTTTGGTTGCCTTCTCCATGCGGAGCATCGGCTTTGGATTTGGTATTAAAACAATTTACGGCGTTGTTGCATTATCTATCTTACTCTCCATTTTCCAATACTGGATAAAAGATCCGATTGTTACAGATCGATTTATGGCATCGGTTATAGGCGGTATGCTTGCCGGAATAGGCATTGGCATCGTTTTTACCCAGGGGGGAAGCACTGGAGGGACGGATATTATTGCGATGGTTATAACTAAATCCCGAAATGTGAGTCCCGGACGAATAATCATGTATTGCGATGTGCTTATTATCGCTTCGTCTTACATTGTTTTCCATTCTCTTGAAATTATGGTGTATGGCTATGTCAGCATGGTTGTTGTTTCGTACGTAATAGATTTTGTTTTAGCAGGCTCCCGTCAATCATTTCAGGTATTTGTATTTACCAAAAAGCACGACCAAATCGCCAATCGTATTGTAAATGAGCTAAAGAGAGGTGTAACACTACTTGATGGTGAAGGGTGGTATTCCAAAGAGCCTATGAAAATCATTATGGTACTGGTTCGAAAAAACGAATCGTCAGAATTACTCAGAATTATTAAGCAAGAAGATCCACAAGCATTTATATCAATGGGAAGCGTGATGGGTGTTTACGGGAAGGGGTTTGAGAGGATAAAAACATGATAACTAGTCAAATTAAAACACTTCGTTAAATGTGAAAATTTGAAAATGGGATAATTTGAAAATGATTGGTTAATAATTAGTTACGATTAATTTCATTTTTTGAATTTGAACTCATTATCAGTACCTTAAAAAAATATAACGAAGTATTAAAATTATACAGTCTAAATATAAAAGTATAGGAATAGGCGTTTAGACCGCCCAAGTTAACTAATTGATTATAAATAAATAAAGTTAGCCAAAACCGTGTTTATTAATGGTGAACCTTACATCATCCAATTATATGAACATTTAGTGTGTTAATAACAATATTTATACAAAGTTAATTAGTTCTTTAACCCAGAGGGTTAATATGTT
>JANXXY010000270.1 GCA_025350365.1 Bacteroidales bacterium
CGGCTGCTGCTAAAATACAAATCCTTAAGGAATGTGGTGTAATTGTTGTTGAAACCCCCGCATTAATTGGGGTAACAATGAAACAAGCACTGAAAAGATAATTTCAGATTTTATGTAGAGACAATTAATTAATTGCCTCTACGATAAGGGTATTTGATTCTTAGTTATGTAAATGATCGAGCTATCGCCATAACTCAAAAATCTGAAATTATTCTGCATGGCATAATTGTAAATAGTCTTCCAATCGTTGCCGACTATGGACGAAACCAGTAGCAGCAAGGTACTTTTGGGTTGATGGAAATTGGTTATCAGAGCATCGATGCTGCGAATACGGTAACCGGGAGCAATCATAATTTGGGTTGTGGCAAATAGTTCTGATAACCCTTTCAATTCGAGGTAATTTAATACTACCTGCATAGCTTCAGGGTAAGTGAGAGTCCTTTCCATGTGGTAAGCATCCCATTGCGAAATATGCATTACATCGGTATTATCGGTTTCTTTGCCCGTTTGATTAACATTTTTCAACTTCATGCCAATCCAATAAAGACTTTCCAATGTTCGTAACGTGGTGGTTCCCACAGCCACGATTTTTCCCTGATGGTTAAGCAGTTTTGTTATCGTTTGCTTTGGTACCGAAAAATATTCGGTATGCATTTCATGGTCTTTGATAAGATCCGTTTGAACAGGTTTAAATGTACCAGCCCCTACATGAAGCGTAACGTCAGCAATATTAACTTTTTGTTTTTTCAATTGATCTAAAAGCGGGAGAGTAAAATGTAACCCGGCAGTAGGTGCAGCCACGGAGCCTTTAGTTTGTGAATAAACCGTTTGATAACGGTCGCGGTCGATAGCCTCAGATTCGCGGTTTAAATAGGGTGGGATAGGAGTAACTCCAGCCAGTTCAATTATTTCGCTGAATGTATGATTAGAATTCCAGGTAAATTCAATGGCTTGATAGCTTTCGTGATCTGCGATTTTAATAGCCTTTAAGGTAACTGAACCCCCTTCGGCAGTGATCTCTTTCTGTAATTCGAGGTCTTTCCATTTTTTAAGATTGCCCACAATGCATTTCCAAGTGCATCGTTTCGACTGAAAAGCCAGCTGGTAGTTCTTTGGTTCAATAGGTTCCAGACAAAAAATTTCGATATGAGCGCCCGTAATCTTGCGAAAATTTATTCGTGCAGGAATTACACGGGTATTATTAAATACCAATAATTGACCTTCGGAAAGTAATTCCTGAATGTGAGAAAAAGTAGTTTGAGAAATTTTTCCATCCTTGTAAATCAAAAGTTTCGATTGGTCTCTTTTATCAAGTGGATATTTGGCAATTCGCTTATCAGGAAGTAGATAATCGTATTCAACGATGCTGATATTTTGGATTACATTCTTGTTGTATACCATGGAAAATATAAGTATTGGAAATCAAAATTTTTAATGCTGCAAATTTAGTTATTTTTGTTCAGCCAATATAAATCGCAAAAAATGACGTTTAAAGTAGGAGATAAAGTAAAGTTTTTGAACGATGTAGGCGGCGGAGTAGTCACCAAGATCAGGCAGCAGGTTGCGTATGTACAAACTGCCGATGGTTTTGAAATACCTTCGCCGTTTTCTGAATTGATCATAGTGCAGGACGCTGGATTTGGAGATATAAGACAAGCTACAGTGATTCCTTTAAAAAACACATCAATTAATAAAAACGAAGCTATTGTCACAGCAAATGTTGTAAATAATGCTTTCAATGAAGTTGTTGAAGATGAAGCTTATGGTTATAATGATGAGGAAACTATAACATCCGAAAACTGTACATTGAATATTCTTTTGGGATTGGTACCTGTAATTTTAAAAGGACGTAACGAACCTGATTTCCAATTGTATCTCATAAGCGATTGCTCATACCGGATGATGTATACTCTATCGGTAGTACGAGATAATTTTGTTTATGGCAAAAAAGCTGGAATGGTGGAGGACGATTCGAAAATCCAGATTCTTTCATTTACCACTACCGAATTAAAAACTTTGCAATCATTTAAATTAGCTTGTATATTTTATAAAAAAAGTATTTTTCTGCCTCATGAACCTATTATCTACGAATATAAAATTGACGCATTAGAAATGGCCGATCCTTCCAACTGGAAAGAAAACGATTATTTCGACGGTAAAGCCATCATCATCAATATTACTGAAGAAAGTCTGCTTTATGAAATTGAGCGTGTGGTTTCGGAAAATGAAGATAAATTTATCATCCAAAAGAAACTGAAGGGGATTTCACCAAAAAAACATGTGGGGTTAAAAACTCCGGTAAATACTGAAATGGAAGAGGTTGACCTGCATATTGAACAATTGGTTGACGATTTTTCCAATTTAAGTGCTGGCGAAATTGTTGATATACAGATGGGACGGTTCACCATCACTTTAGATGGAGCTCTTCTTAACAACGTAAAGAAAGTAGTATTTATCCATGGTGTTGGCAATGGTAAATTAAAATATGAAATACGAAAAGCCTTGGATACTAAATATTCAAAGCTTCATTATCAGGATGCATCATTTAAAGAATATGGATACGGGGCAACAATGGTATTAATAAAATAACCGTAAATCTCAAGAAAAAATAAAAGCATACATACTACAAATAAAAGCAGGCCGTTCTATCGCTTCGGTGAAAATCGGGGAGGAAAGTCCGGGCAACATAGGGCACCATCCTTCCTAACGGGAAGATATCCGTGAGGGTATAGTAATGGAACAGAAAATAACCGCTTTATTACGACGTGTCGCAACAAAGTAAGGGTGAAAAGGTGAGGTAAAAGCTCACCGGTATCGGTGGCAACATCGGTAGCCGTGTGTCTGGTGGGTTGTAAGACCATGTATATCACGATTTCTATCGCAAGATGGATACAGAGCGGCTCGCATTGATGTTTTAGACAGTCGTGAGGGGTAGGTCGCTAGAGGCCAATGGTGACGTTGGTCCCAGATAAATGATAGAAACCGTCTTCGGACGGAGACAGAACCCGGCTTATAAGCCTGCTTTTATTTTTTTTAAAGTACTTTGTAAAAAGTATAAAGTTCAAAAAACTTATTAGGGCTAACTAATGTAAACATCCTTTTATTGCCCCATTTAAAGGGGTTAGGGTTTTAAAACAATTTATATGATACTAACCAAAAATCTTTTACCCTTAATTCAATTCGGAATTATCCTAAGTATTCAAGTACAAGCTCAAAATCAAACCAAAGTATCTGACACGAATCTGGTTCAGAACCCAAGCTTTGAATCCTTCGAAAAATGCCCTGAGTCACCTACATCAATGGACTTATCTCATAAATTAATTCCGGGTTGGACTTATCCTACGGCGGCCACTCCTGATTATTTCAATCGATGCAGTTCAGGTGAAGTGAAAGTGCCCAACAATTTTGCAGGACAAAGTGAGCCTAAAACAGGCAATGCGTATATGGGTTCGATATTAACCGGAACTGAATACAATTATCGCGAATACTTTCAGGGTACATTAGGCCGACCCCTCGAAAAAGAAAAAAAATATTGTGTTACTTTTTATTATCGCCTTGCATCTTATTCAAAATTTGCTGTCGATCAATTAAGTATGTATTTTAGTCAAACCGAGGTAAAAACAACCACTAAAGAAAACCTTCCGATAGATCCTCAATTGAATAATAAAGCGGGGCTTTTTCTCGACAATATCGGTGATTGGGAAAGGTATTGTCAGGTATATATTGCATCTGGAAATGAACGCTATTTTACCGTAGGAAATTTTAAGAATTACGAACACACGAATTACGTGGTTACTGACAAGAATGCTACTAACCTTCGCAATAAATCTTATGCATTTTATTTTTTCGACGATTTCTCCATCAAGGAATTGGAAAACTGTAACGATTGTCCTTGTGTGCCTCATTCGATGGATGTTGCTTTGATCGATTCAAGCTATACAGGTGGTTTTGATACCCGCACGGGCATCTTTAGAGGTAAAAAAGATGATGGAAAAATTACTTTGGCAATTCGTGGCGGCACAGCACCCTATAAAGTTCAATGGTCAAATAATAAAACCGGCACAAGCTTGACAAATCTCCCGGCAGGAACATATTTCTATTCGGCAAAAGATTTGTATAACTGCACTTCCACTGGAAAGATAATATTTAAGGAAGCTGAAATACCGGCGGATGCGTTAACCGATGGTTTGAAAAGTATAGAAGAGGGATCCGCTATTGTTCTTAAAAACATTTTTTTCGAATACAATAAAACTGCGCTTTTACCGGTTTCGTTTGGTGAACTTGATAAGGTTGTTGTATTTATAAAGGAAACTGGTGTTCAGTTAATTGAAATTGGTGGACACACTGATAGCGATGGTTCTGATAATTATAATAAAACGCTTAGCCAGGGAAGAGCAAAATCGGTGGTTGATTATCTTATCTCAAAAGGGATTGAGCCAAACCGCTTACGGGCAATGGGATATGGGAAATTGAAGCCCATTGATACCAATCTTACACCCGAAGGAAAAGCTACTAACCGAAGGGTAGAATTTTTCCTGGTTAAAAAGTAAGTTTACATTACGAAAACTACAAACAATGAAACAATTTTACATCATTCTGGTTGCTTTATATTTATCAGTCAGCACATATTCTCAATCATCTGTTAAAGGTTATAAATACATCGAAAAATCAGAGTTCGATAAAGCAATTGAAGCTTTTACTAAAAATTTAAAGGATGATTCAACCAATAGTGTGTCGCACTTTGGGTTAGCCCTGGCTTTTGCCAGTGAGGATAATTCAAATCACGATTATTTTAAAGCATGGGATAGTTTTCAAAGGGCAAATAAATACTTCACGAAAATCACCCCTGAGGAAGCTGAGTTTATGAAACAGTTTTTCACGGGAAGCGATGCTCGAAAGAGAAATAAAACCATAAGGTTTAACTACGATACAGAAGAAAAATCGATTGAGGAAAAACTCATTAAATATGTTAGAGAAGAAAACAATGTAGATATTGCCGAGCATTTTATTGCAGTATATCCAAACTCTAAATATTACGAAAATGTAGTTCATATTCGCAATCATATCAAATTTCGCACCGCCGAAAAAGCGAATACGTTTGAAGCATATGATGATTTTATAAAAAAATATCCTAACGCTGCTCAGATACCAAAAGCAATAAATGCTTGTTATGCCTTAGCCTTCGAAATCGCAAAAAAGGAAAATACCATTGCCGCATATTCAAAATTCGTACGAGAATACCCAAAAGCGGATCAATATTTTGAGGCCTTGCGAAATCGCGATCAGTTAGCATTTAATGATGCGACGAGGAAAAACACGATTGAATCATTTGAAAGTTTTATTGATACGTATCCGAAAGCTCTTCAAATTATGAATGCCAGAAATATTCTCCGAAAGCTTTTATATGATAAAGCAAAGGAAGTGAATACATTGGAAGCTTACAACGATTTTATTGCTAAATATCCTGATGGTGAGTATTTTGTCGATATTTTCAATTTGAAATCGAATGTTTTGGGAAAAAAAATGGCTGAACGCTTCGAAGGAGCAAAAGATGGGATACAATGGATTAAGGGCTTTGATTTTGATGATAAAGACGATGAGGCAGGAGGCATTGCTGTAACTCCTGATGGAAAAACTATTATTGCCGGAAACCGCCATAAATCGGATCAGGAAGGTACGCAGAGCTGGCTTATCAGTGTTGATAATACCGGAAAAGTTCTATGGAACAAAGCGTTCGGCACAAAAACATTCAACCATGCAAATCTCATGACAATGACTTCGCAGGGAGATTTAATTGTAACTGGTTGGACGGGAGCTGCCAAAGATACCATTGCACGCAGATCCTGGATATTTAAAGTAGGTCAGAACGGAAATGGTTTGTGGGAAAAAAATGTGGAGGGAAACGAAACAAAAGATTTTGCGCTCACTCCGGATGGTGAAATGTACCTGAGTGGATATATGTTTGACGATTCGCTCCGTATTAAAACATTCCTGTTAAAGTTGAACCCGGATGCGCGCAAACTTTGGTCGAGACAGTATGTGAAAAAAGGCATATTAAATGGTATTACGATTAATACTAAAAATGAAATAATTTGTACGGCAGGTCGCTGGTTATGGCGACTTGATAGGCAGGGTTATTTGCTGTGGGAAAAAATGCTGACACCAACTGATAGTATTTACGCTCCCCGATATGTGAATAATCAACTAATGCTTTGCGGAACAAGAAATACATTACCTCTGATTTCGAAAATGAATGAAACTGGAAATATTTCCAACGTATTTTATCTGCCAACTGCTCCATCAGGTCAAATTGTGACCTGCATCGGGATGCCGAATAAGCGTGTTCTGTGCCTTGAGACTGCCCAAAATCACGTAAAAATTAGAATCCTTGATGAAAAAGGACTAGAGCAGAAATCGTTGCTGATTCCTGATGCGAAAATTGCTGGACAAGCATCAGTTTACTGCAACACCGCAGGTGAGATATATTTGACATTTACTTCATTAAATGGACAAAACCAGGGTGATATAGGGGTTATGAAATTAACTCTCTGAAAAATATGACTTTTGTCATCTATTACTTTGAAATTTTAAAATAACCCATTATATTTGAAAGCGGCATACCTATATATTATGGTTCGCTATAATATTATAAATTTTAAAACAAGCTAACTAACAGTATTATATGAATAAAGATTCATCAGGTAAAGTAAAATTTTTTAGCGGAGAAGAAATTCCGCTGGAGTTACACAAAGTCAGGGTTGTTCAGAAACTTTTTCTAAATCCTATTAATCAGCGACTTAAAGCAATTGAAGATGCGGGGTTTAATACCTTTCAATTGAATACAAAAGATGTATTTCTTGATATGCTCACCGATTCGGGAACCAATGCCATGAGTGATAATCAGGTAGCATCTATGCTACAGGCAGATGATGCATACGCAGGATCACAAAGTTTTTATCGCATGGAAGGTGCTATTCGTGAGGTATTTGGTACTCATTATGTATTACCGGTTCACCAGGGAAGGGCTGCAGAAAATATTATTTCTCAAGCTTTTATTAAAAAAGGTGATGTAATTCCGATGAATTATCATTTCACCACAACCAAAGCACATATGGAGCTTAATGGTGGAACAATTTTCGAAATTTATACTGACGAAGCGCTAAAAATAAAAAGCAATAATCCGTTTAAAGGGAATATTGATATACAAAAACTAAAGGATCTGATAAAAAAGTATGGTACGGATTGCATTCCTTTCATTCGTTTTGAAGCATCAACAAACCTAATTGGTGGTCAGCCATTTTCCATTGCTAACATGCGTGAAGTTTGTGAGATAGCAAAAGAGCATGGTATCATGATGGTTATGGATGCTAGTTTAATTGGTGAAAACGCTTATTTCATCAAACAACGCGAAGAGGAATTTAAAAATACCTCCATCAAAGATATTTTGCTTTTGATGTTCAGTCTGGTAGATCTTTCATATTTTTCAAGCCGTAAGGTGAGCTCAACACGAGGTGGCGGTATTTGCACTAATCGTAAGGACTTGTTCGATAAAATGCGCGATCTGGTTACGCTTTATGAAGGTTTTCTAACTTATGGAGGTATGTCAGTCCGCGAAATTGAAGCGATGGCCGTTGGCATCCGCGAAACTACAGACGAAACTGTGATTAGCCAGTCACCTTCATTCATTGCATATCTGGTTAATGCATTGGATAAACTAGGCATACCGGTTGTTACACCTGCCGGAGCATTAGGATGCCATATTGATTGTATGGGCTTTTTACCACATGTTCCACAGACTGAATATCCTGCCGGGGCATTAGCTACTGCGTTATATATTATTTCGGGATGTCGTGGTATGGAACGAGGCACTATTTCCAGCGTAAGAGATGAAAATGGTAAAGATATATTAGCCGATGTTGAATTGCTGCGTCTGGCATTCCCACGCAGAGTATTTACACTTTCTCAAACTATGTTTACTCTCGACAGATTAACGTGGTTATTTAAAAATCGCAATTTAGTTGGTGGTTTAAGATTTGTTGAAGAACCTGCGGTTTTGCGTTTCTTCAACGGTCGTCTCGAACCCACAAGTGATTGGCCACAGAAACTTGTAAAACAGTTTAAAATCGATTTTGGGGACAGTTTATAATAATTATTCTGCTTGTCCTTTATACCCTTTCAGAGCAGCCCTGAAAGGGTATTTTTTTGTACATTTGGAAATAATTTTTCATATGGAATTAACATTAAGCTCTCCAGCCTTATTTTTTTCAGCTATATCTCTATTGATGCTGGCTTATACGAACCGATTTTTATCTTTGGCACAATTAGTTCGCAGTTTACATACTCAGTATAAGGAACAACCGTCAGAAATTATTTTTGGTCAGATACAAAACCTTCGAAAAAGACTACATTTGATAAGGAATATGCAGGTAGCAGGTATTTCGAGTTTACTATTATGCGTTTTGTGCATGTTTCTTATATATATCAACGAAATGAGATCGGCCGAAATTATTTTTGGCATTGGCATGATTTTATTAATACTTTCGCTTTCATTGTCAATTTGGGAAATTCAAATATCAGTGAAAGCTTTGGATTTGCATTTGTCTGATTTAGAGGAAGAAGCTGAAAAAACTAAATAAGTGGGAGAGGAGTAGATAAAATTTTTATGCTCAACGAAACAACTGAGCCTAATCATAAATGGCTCATCAAATTAGCCCATGCAAAAATGCCCTTCGGAAAATATGAAGGCTATTATCTTTCGGAACTTCCTGAAGCTTATGTGGTATGGTTTAAACAAAAAGGGTTTCCAAAAAATGAATTAGGTGTTTTGTTTGCTGAAATTTATGAAATCAAATTGAATGGTCTGGAATCAATTCTGCGAAAGATACGTAAGGATTATCCTCAAAAATCAGGCAATTAAAAATGCAAGTTTTAAAAGAAAAAATATTCCGAGAACCAGAATCAAAAAAAACAAAAATCTTGGAATAAAGACAGTTTTACGATCTTCCTTTTTTATGTTGTTATCCAAGTAACTCTGCATATTCATGAAAATTAAAGGGGAGTTTAACAATCGATTCAAATTCCTTTCCTGTTTCGTAACCATCATCATCGCCTTCTTCATAATACCAATTGACGGTTGCAGAAGTAATATTTTTATTTTCGGCAATATTTGAAAGCAGCGAAAATATTTGTTTTGAACTACTTGTGTTCATATATTCCAATCTAAGGTCCAGAGTTATCTTTTCAGCAGTGCATTCATTAGCCCAGTCCAACAAAGGATTGTAAAATGAAAATGGATCTTCGGGAAGTGATTTTCCGGAAAGTAACATGTTGCCATTAGGGCTGAATTCAACTCTTGGAGTTCCTTTAGTTTCTTGTAAAAAAATTGCTTTCATTCGTTTGGAATTACTTGATTCATTAACTCTAGTTTCAATTTCTGATTGAATTAACGTAAAACAAATCAATTTGACAGGAAACTTTGATTAGCTATCAATTTAACTTGACGAAAACAATTAAAATAACTTTAAACAACTAAATGAACGCAACGCAATTATTGAGGCCATCAACAACCAAAATTACAAACGATGCAGATATTTTGTTTGGTAATTCGATCTTAAAAAGTGTAATTGCTCTCATAAGAATGAAAATTGTTTGCGTGTTTGCTTTTATAAGTAGTTGATTATCAAGTATACATTATAATAAAAAAGATTGGAAATGAGCGTCTATTTTACAAACGATGCAGATAATTTGTTTGGTAATTCGATCTTAAAAAGTGTAATTGCTCTCATAAGAATCAAAATTGTTTATGTGTTTGCTTTTATAAGTAGTTG
>JANXXY010000287.1 GCA_025350365.1 Bacteroidales bacterium
AACATATAAATATCATATTGTAAGTTAATTGCAAGATTTAATCTAACAACAAAACATTGTTTAGTATTAGCCAAAGAACATGTTGATAAAGCCGATAAGTGTGTTCATATAAAACATGTGAACAGTATCTATTCACAATTGAGGACTTTTTTATTGCCCAAAAATGAAGTCAGTTTAAAAGACCTGCAAACTACTTTAATTGTTTTGATTATCTGATAAGTCAAAGAGGCCTAAAACAATAGTTGCTGGTAGTCTTAGCTTCGCCGTTATCCTAAAACTTTTTTTAATCCTTTAAAAAATTGTTTTAATTAATATAATTTAACAAATTATATTTATTTATTTGAACATAGTATTTATTGTTTTGTTTATGTTATGATAATTTAAACAAATAATTTAAATATGAAAAATATGAAAAAATTTCAAAATTCCATTTTCATTGCTTTTATAGCAGTGATTACTTTTATTGGTTTTGATTCTTGTAAAAAAACCAATGATAATGTAGAAAGTATGAAAAGCATTGTTGAAATTGTTACAACTACCCCGAAATTTTCAACTTTGGCAGCCGCTCTTACTAAAGCCGGATTAGTTAATACTATTAATCAATCTCCTGCCTTAACCGTATTTGCTCCAACTAATGATGCATTTAATGCTTTGTTTGCTCAGCTAAAGGTTAGTGGACTAAATGATTTGTCTGCAGAAACACTTAAACCCATTTTGCTTTATCATGTATTGGGATCAAAAGTAACATCTTCACAAATTGCATCAGGCTATACTTACACGCTTAGCCCGGGGTTAGGTGCAAAAAATCTGGTTATTTTATTGAGCACTCAAGGGGGTGTAAAAATTAATAAAGGCACTTCGGTAACCCAAGCCGATATGATGGCCACTAATGGAGTAATCCATGTGATTGACAAAGTATTATTGCCCAATAGTGTAGTTGACATTGCTTCGAATAATGATAACTTCAGTACGTTGGTTGCAGCCCTCGTAAAGGCCGATTTGGTTAATACCTTGAGTGGTAGCGGCCCATTTACAATATTTGCTCCAACTAATGATGCCTTTCAAGAACTTTTTACTTTGCTAAAAATTTCAGGGATTAACGATTTAACAAAAGAACAGCTCACCCCGATTTTGTTATACCATGTTGTGTCCGGAAATATACTTTCCTCGAACCTTTCATCAGGAAATGTTACTACACTTAACCCGGCTACTATAAGTATTATGGTAGGCACTGCCGTAACAATAAATTCAAACACTACAGTTACAGCGGTTGATGTGCAGGGAACTAATGGCGTTATTCATGTAATTAATAAAGTTTTGCTTCCGCCAGCAAAATAATTTAATAGCTCAATGGGGGATTGAGCTTTAATAAAACAAATTATGAAATTAGAGTAAATACCTTACCAAATGCCGACCTAACTTTGTTACCATATTAATTGATAACAAGTTTAGGTCTTTTTAATTTATTGAAAATCAATAGTTATGCGTTTTTTTACATTTATTCACATTATATAAGAGTTTTTAGTCTTATATTTACAAAATATTTTCAAGGAGTTGTTCGTTTAGAATATTAGATGAAAAAGCTTTTCTCCATATCGTTTGCATTTCTTATCCTTATTTCAGGGTTGCACCTTTCTGTTGCAACTCATATTTGTGGAGGAAAAGTTACCGAAGTTAAATGGTCATTCTCTCAAGAGAAAGCCACTTGCGGCATGGAGAATACCAAACAAACAAATCCTGTACGCAAAGCTATTTCTTCAGACTGTTGTAAGGATGAAATTGTTAATTATACGGTTGACAATAACTATAATCCTTCTGTATATCAATTTAAGGAGGTAACAAAAACATTTTTACAGGTCTTCTGTATTCCTGTAATATTCTCATTGCATTCATTTGAATCAAATTCCTTATACGCAGATGTCAGTCCCCGTGACAATTTATTAACCAGTGCTGTGAGCTTGGTGGACATTTGTGTTTTCCGTATTTGAATATTCCATCCTTTTTAGTTGATTAGCAAAAAGCACTATATGCTCTTTTGCTAAAACTTCCTTTATTTTTTTTAAATTTTTACAATTAAATTTTATAGCGATGAAATCATTAAAATTCATTATTACTGCTGTAATAGCAATGGTATTGGGCGTTAACTCTTTTGCCCAAATGCATCACCATTCTAAAATGGCTGCGATAAAATCTGAAACCTTCAAAGTTTGGGGCAATTGCGAAACCTGCGAAGCTCGTATTGAGAAAGCCGCTAAAATTGATGGCGTTTCCAAAGCCAAATGGAACGATAAAACTAAGTTACTCACTTTGGTTTATGACCCTTCGATAGTAAAAACCGACGATGTTCTTAAAAAGATAGCCTTTGTTGGCCATGATACCGAAAAATTTAAGGCCGACAACAAAACATACAAAAGCCTTCCCGGATGTTGCCAATATGATAGAAAGTAATACAAACAAATACATTAATTAAATAAATTTAATCGATTCATAAAACGTAACTATTATGAAATCATTACAAATTATTAAAAGTGTTGCTGTAGCAGCAATCCTTTTGTTGAGTTCAGTTTTTTCATTCGCTCAAAAAAGTGGCGTGTTTAAAACCTATGCTGATTATAAGGCAGGTAAAATGGAGTACGGAATAAATTGTGCTACTGAAAAACATAAAATCAAGGTTAACGATTTTCTGGGAAAGGATTTTATCACGGTAGTACACGATGGAAAACCTCATAACCTTAAAAAGGCCGAAACATGGGGCTATCAGCTTTGTGATGAAAAGATAGTCCGTTTTAATGGTCAGGAACATTATTCCCTTGATGACAAGGGAGCTATATGGATATACACTAAACAAACTCTTAAGGTAACTTCTGCTCGCGGAGGTGCAAAAAATATAACTGTATACTATTTTAGCAAAAACGGTGGTGATGAGATTAAGGAATTATCGCTTTTGAATTTGAAAGGTGCTTTTCCTGATAATCACATGTTGCATGATGCCATTGATAGTCAGTTCAAATCTGATGCATCACTGGGTGAATTTGATCAGTTCCATAAAAAATTTAAAATTAACCATTTCTTTGATAGTCAAGGGATAAAATAGATAAGTCATGAAAAAAATTCTGATTGCTATGGTAATTATCGTGATTCTTCTTATTATGGCTTTAATATTTACTTCGTGATTACAATTTTTTGATAAAAATTAATTTATTATTTCATTGAAAATTATACATAAAATAAATATCTGATGAAGAAAATAATCATTGCTTGGGCAATTGTGATTTCCGTAACATTTGCTTTTACAGGTTGCATGGCTGCTTCACATGCAGGTCATGGAAGTAGGGGAAGTGATAGTTCGTCACAACATTCAGGAGGATGCCATTAATTGAAAAATCCGCAAATTTGTTTGTCGGGGGTTTGTGAATGTGGATTTTTCTTTTAGAGGCGGGACAGGGGGTTATCCCCTGTCCATTTAAAAAGGATAATGCGTTTAAAAAAAGTTTCTTAATTTAAATATGAATATATGAAAAATGTCAATGGATTAGTTTTAAGCATAGTAGTTATATATATGCTTTTAACAAGTTGTAATAAGAATAGTAGTACTGCTGATTATTCCAGGGTATTTTAATATTTTAAATCAACTGTTCTTTTATAGATTCAAAAATTTGTATTATGTTAAATCGTATTGTAAAATATTTT
>JANXXY010000313.1 GCA_025350365.1 Bacteroidales bacterium
TTGAACAAAGTTATAACCCCTTTTTAGGGTATAGCCGTCAAGTTAATATTTATAATGAATTGTATATCATATATAATCCATTTATTAAGTTTTTTGTAACCCCAACCCCTTAAAAAAGGGGCTATAACAAATTTTAACAAAGTTATAGCCCCTTTTTAAGGTTTTGGGTTAAGCATATTAATTTTTTAAACATCTTACTGCGGACCCCATTGATTTCGGATGATAAAGTGCAGTATCTAAAGGTACAGAAGTATATTCGTTTCTGGCATGAAAGTGGTAGGGTATGGCCTTATTGTAAACAGAGATTGTTGATGTGTGGATGCACCCATAAGTCTTAAATACCCTAAAACCATATGGATAGCGATTGCCATTTCCCACCCATGAAAAACCAGTAGAATTATTACCTGTATTTGGGGAAACCCAATGGGCAGTGTCTGAATCTTTCAGGTTAGCTCCAGCTTGTTCACCTCCTGCAGTGGTAAGCAAAATATTAAACTCATCCAAACTGGGTACATGCCAACCCGAAGGACAAACCTTTCTACTATCATTCGCGGCCCACCAGGTATATAGTCTTCCATACTCAGGGATATTTGCCGAATCACCATATACTGGCCAAGTGTATTTCGGCTCAGGATAGTTTATTGTATCGGATATATTTAAATCTAGAGGAGATGTGGTTGCAATAGGGTCTCCATTCATGTAATGCGTAGTTCTTAAATTTTCGGCCATCCATACTTGTGTACCAATCGTCACTGTTTTGTAAATATACCCGTCATAATCAGTTACCATATGGGTAAGTATGATATTATACCTGACTTGAAGGGCGGCTAATTGCGCCTTTAGTAAATCAATATACAATTTCGAAGCAATATCACTACCGTTAACGGGGTCTTTTACATTGGTAATCTTATTATTGACTGCATTTAACCCATTGGTTGCCATGATAGTGGCTGATGTAGTTATAGTTCCAATGAATGTTTTATCTCCGCTGATTGTTTGAGTGCCTGAAAGTGTAACATCATCAGAGCTATTGGTATCCCAATTAGTAAATGGGACGGTATTGCCTCCTGCACCTGTAATGGCGAGGGTATTTCCTGAAAGGCCAAGCTGCTGATTTCCATAAGTAGGAGTCCAATTTATCCATTTTCCACCGGAATATTTTAATAATTGATTGTCGGATGTATTTGTAAACATAAAATCAGAAATACCGTATCCTGAAATAGAGGATGGTTTACTGGTAATATTAGCCCAATGCACTAATGATGCAGCATTTGTAAGTAGGTCTAATTTGGAGTAATAATCCGAGGCAATAACATACCCTTTCGTGGAATAATCGCCCCACCCAAATGCAATATTCCAATTATTTATTTGGTTAGTTGTTATTCCATTAGCAACATGGCTTTTACTCATGGCGTCGGTGATTCCGTATCCCGCAAGCGTAGTTGGTTGACCCGTAAGGGAGCTCCAGGTACCGTTGAAAAGATTCGGTTTGGTGGATAAATCATTATAACTACCACTTAAAGCAACTGCTGAAAAAGACGGTTTACCAAAGAGTGAAGTCCAAGTCCCATCAAATAATATTGGTTTATTGGTTAAATCATTATAATTTCCACTGAATAATGTAGGTGGAAATAATAAGTCGCTGTAATTTTCACTAAATAATGCAGGACGATTAATTAAGTCTAAATAACTGCCCGTGGTGTCTACTTTTACCAATATGGGTTTTCCGGTTAATGAAGCCCAGGTACCATCGAAAAGTTTAGGTTTATTAGACAAATCGATATAATTTCCACTAAACAGTTTTGAAGGTTTGTTTGATAAATCGGTATAACTTCCACTTGTGGCAAAGACAGAAAAAGTCGGTTTCCCTTTTAGTGAAATCCATGTTCCATCATAAATGTTTGGTTTATTAATTAAGTCATCATAACTGCCACTGAATAATGTAGGTTGATTTACTAAATCATTGTATTTGCCACTAAATGATATAGAAGAAAAGTTTGGTTTACCTTGCAGAGAGTTCCAAGTTGCATCAAAAATGGGTTTGTCTACTAAATCATTATAATTTCCAGTTAAAGCAACATTTGAAAAATTTGGTTTTCCGGTAATCGATGTCCATGAACCAGCATACACTGCAGGTTTATTTAGAAGATCATTATAATTGCCACTAAATCCATTTCCGGATTTTTCTGCGTATTTGGCATACGGAACACTTAATAACTGACTTGTGCCAAGTATATTTCCATTAATACCTATACTAACAAAGTAAGATCCATTTGCCCAATCGATTGCCGTAAAGCTACCTGAAATAATAGTTCCTTTTCCTATTTCAAAATTAACCAAACCAAACTGGCTGGAAGTAGGATAATGTTTTTCGCTATAAACAACAGTTCCTGAAATGTTTCCCTGAAGAATACTAATTTGTATGTTAACAATTTTATTTGTAATTAAATTGCCTGACTTGTCCCTAACAATAGCCTGGTATTTAAATGAATTTGGGCTTTGTGCATGAAGGGATATCATCAAAAATAAAGCGGGCAGGATGCTAATTATTTTTCTCATAATACTAAAGTCCTAATTTTTTCTCAATTGCACTAATTTTGGTTTCAAGTATAGTGATCTGACCTTTTAATACATCTGCATATGCTTTTGTTGCTGCATCACTATTAGCAGTGGGATCTGCTACATTAGTAATGTTTTTACTGTTAGCATTTAACCCGTTGTTTGCATTGATAGTCGCAACGGTTATAGAACCGCTGAATGTTTTATCGCCGGTGATTGTTTGGGTTGTGTTTATTGTGACATCATCTGCACTATTCGTATCCCAACCCGCAAATGAAACAGAATTACCACCCGATCCTGAAATTGATAAGGTTGCACCAACTAATGAAAGTTGCTGGTTTCCCGCTGAAAAATTTGGAGTCCAATTTTCCCATTTCCCGTTACCGGCATTATATTTCAAAAGCTGATTATCGGTAGGGGATGAAATGGAGAAATCTGAAATGCCGTATCCCGAAATTGATGTTGGCGTATTAGTAATGTTACCCCAATGCACTAAGGATCCACCACTTGTTTGCAGATTTAGTTTTGTATAATAAAAGGTGGCAACTGCGTACCCTTTTGTGGAATGATCTCCCCACCCAAATGCGGTATTCCAATTAGCGATTTGGCTGCTTGTAATTCCATTGGCTGCATTGCCTGTATTCATAGCATCAGTGATGCCATAACCTCCAAGAGTAGTTGGTTTTCCGGATAATGAGCTCCAATTACCATTAAAAATCACAGGTAGGTTTAATAAATCGGAATAATTTCCGCTAACAGCAACTGTCGCAAAAGTGGGTTTTCCGGTTATTAAATCCCAGGATGCGCTAATCATAGCCGGTTTATGTGATAAATCATTATAATTGCCGCTAAATAAGGTAGGTAAATTCTTCAAATCAGCGTAACTACCACTGAATAAAGTTGGTAAGTTAAGTAAGTCCAAATAACTACCGGTGTTAGCCACTTTTGAAAATATAGGTATTCCCTTTAATGAACTCCATGCGCTATCGAATAATGCTGGTTTATTAGTTAAATCAGCATAGTTACCACTAAATATGAATGGTTTGTTCAATAAATCGTTATAACTTCCGCTTATGGCAACGATTGAAAATTTTGGTATTCCGGTTATCAAATCCCAAGTCCAATCTTTAATTGTGGGCTTGTTAGCAAGATCGTCATAAATACCGCTGAATATTACTGGTTGGTTCAATAAATCGGTGTAACTTCCAGTTGAGGCAACTTTTGCAAAAGTGGGTACTCCTTTTAGAGATGACCAGTTGCCATCAAAAATGGCAGGTAAATTCGATAAATCATTATAACTTCCCGTTGTGGCTACTTTTGCAAAATTTGGCGTTCCTATAATTGAGGCCCAGCTTTGATCCATAGAAGGTTTATTGGTAAGATCGTTATAATCTCCACTAAATACATTACCAGCTTTATCAGCATATTTTGCATATGGAACGCTTAAAAGCGGTGTTGTGCCTAATTCAGTTCCATTTACCACTACCTTAATAAAGTAGGGTCCATTGGCCCAGTTGATAGATGAAAAACCTCCGGAAACGAGGATGCCGTTTCCAATTTCCAGATTCACCAGACCAAATTGATTTGTTGTAGAAGTATGCTTTTCGCTAAATACGGCTGTTCCGGAAACGGTTCCTTGTAAAATACTGATTTGTATTTCTACACTTTTGTTGGCAATAATAGTACCCTTATTGTTGCGAACAATAGCCTGATATTTAAATGCATTAGGACTTTGTCCAAATATGTTTGCAGTTAATAGAATAATTGCAATAATGTTAATTGCTTTTTTCATACCGTAATTATTGAAATGGAGGTGAAATTTTTTGATCATTGTTTTAGTATTTTGAATGTCTTTAATATGGTGTGATTATCAAATACTACTAATAGATAAATACCATTGGAAAAATTATGAAAGTCAATTTCAACTAAATTTGAGGATATTATCTTACGAAGGAGAGTGCTACCTTTCGAATTTATAACCTGATACTGTAGGTTCTTAATATTTTCAGATTCAGCTTCAATTTTGAGATAAACAAAATCACTCGTCGGATTTGGATAGGCAGAAATAGAAAATTTCAAATCCGGTAAATGATTTACTGAGGTAATTATAATTTTGGTTTGATTAAAACCCTGAGTAAGAGTAAAGTTATTATTGGTTATGGTTTCGGTTATGGTTTCTCCAATAGTCCATGTGAGCAAAATATCCGGACTTTTATACTCATCACCTGAAGATGCAATTACCTGTGTGGAATAACTTTGACTAAAACAGGTTAAAAAGCGTAAAAAAATTATACTAAAACTACTTATTGCTAATTTCATATTTCAACATTATGAAATGAAATTGTTCACTTTATTTAAACTAATATATTTTCAAAAATACTTCAAAGCGAGCATTTTTCTAAATTATTGGATATGCATATTCCTCAATATTTGACAGATGGATTGTTTATTTAGATTAAATAAAAATTACTACGTAGTTAAATTAATTTTAAATAATTAAATATGTTGTATTTAGCCCAATTTTAAAAATTAGGGTTCAATTAAAAATTATTGACGAATATAAAACGGAATAAATCAGCATTGTCATCTTCAAAAACAAATAAATCTTGAATATGTTATTTGGGATCAAATCAATTGGCAATGAGGGAGTAAAGCCAGATATAATTATAATCTGGATAAAAATAACTATTACTCGATAAGTTAAAAAAGGAAATACTGAAATAGGATGTCAGCGGCAACTGTGTTAAAAACCAAGTCCTAAATGTTCTATTTAATTAGGAGGTTTACAATACTGTCTGAAAATATTTTTGCACCTGTGTCATTCAAATGATAAGGGTCATCAAATAAGGCGGGTTTAGATATAAATGATGGATTTTGGGAAAAATCATAAAAGTCGATATGATACTTAGCTGCAATCTTCTTTCCTAAAGTAATTGACAAAGGAGTGGACTTGAAGTTGAAATAATAGGGAGAGCACACAATGTATAATTTAACATGTGCCTTTAAGCAATCCTGAATAAATAATTCATATATTTTTAATTTGTTACTGTCTATTTTAATTGTCCGGGAATTGTCAGTGGTCTTAATTAGTTCGTTCCATTTTCCGTCTAAGGGTATATATCCCTTGATATCAAACACATCTCTTCTGTTGAAATTAGTGTTACCGATGGCTATAGTTAATAAATAAGAATTGAAAGGGTATATTTGTGAAAGTAATTTTATTTTTTCAAACGAACTTTTCAACTGCAAAATAGGTTGAATGTCAGGATATTTCTTGTAGTACGGCATAAGGGAGGCCAATCTTTCGTAATCCCGTGAATCAAATTCAAGTTCCTGATTAACAAAATCAAAAATGATAATCTTAGGAGAGTATCTTTTTAAAATCACTTTAAGAATAGCATAATTATAAAGAAGGTATTGCCCATCGCGACCAACATTATAATATGATAATCCGAGCCGATTTTCAAAGGCATATGGGGCATAATGATGGTTAGCTCTTGAGGAACCCATGACTAACATTTCTGCATTGGTCTTTTCAATGGAGTAGGTAGTTCGATACAAAGAGCCGGACTTCTGATGAAAATATAAAAAATATAACGTTTTGCCCACTAGAAAGTCCAATAAAAATACGATAACCAAGAAAATGATTGTTTTAAAGATAAATAATTTATAATGATTAAATTTTAAATCGAATAACATACTTAAAATTTTTAGAATTGAAAGTAAATAAACTGGCCACCATCAAAAACCCCAATCATTAAAATAATAATTATTAACAA
>JANXXY010000368.1 GCA_025350365.1 Bacteroidales bacterium
CATTGGCTTTATTTCGTAATTCCTGCTGGGTGGGTATTTTAAAGGTGTATGGTTGAAGTAATACATACAATGCAAAAACTTACCAATGTTGTTTATATGGGTATGGGTGAGCCGTTTGATAATATTGAAGAAGTTTTAAAAAGTCTGGAAATATTAACCTCCGAATATGGGTATGCCTGGAGTCCGAAAAGGATTACAGTATCGTCCATTGGTATTATTCCCGGTATGAAAGAGTTTCTGAACCGCAGCAAATGCCACCTTGCGATTAGTTTACATACCCCTTTTGATGATGAACGGCAACAGTTAATGCCGGTTCAACAAGTATATCCTATTCGTGAAGTGCTCACTGCAATCAGGTCTTTTGATTTTGGACTCCAGCGCAGGGTATCGTTTGAGTATATTATGCTGAAGGATATAAACGATTCAGCGCGCCATGTAAAAGAATTGGTGAAAATATTGGTTGGTATCCGTTGCCGTATTAATCTGATTCGGTTTCATCCTATCCCCGACACCCCATTGTTAGGCTCCGACGATCAAACCATTTTGAAATTTCAGGAAATGCTTAACGATAAAGGAATTATTGCCACGATAAGGGCATCCCGCGGTAAGGATATTTTTGCTGCTTGTGGTTTGTTATCTACCAAAGCCTTAATAAAAAATAAACAGGCAGATTTTTAAGATCATGTCTGTTTAAATATAAAGTGTTCAATAAGTTCAAAAGATAAGGGGGACATTTAGAAGTGCCATGCCCTAACTCTCAGAAGAGTTCCTTGGGAACTTTAGAGGAAACGATTAATAAGGTTTCTTGTTAAAACTGCGTCTCTCACCACCTTCACCTGCACCAGCGGTTGCTGTTTTTGGTCTGGCTTGATTTACAACAATTTTTCTTCCCATTAATTCGCCTTCGTTGAGTTCTTCGATGGCTTGTTTTGCTTCGTCATCGTTATTCATAGTTACAAAGGAGAATCCTTTGCTTCTACGTGTAACGCTGTCGGTTACGATTTTTACAGATGCTACTTCTCCGTATTCTTCGAAAATTTCTCTTAATACTTCTTCATCTACCTTGTAATGAAGATTGCCTACGTAAATGTCCATGAAATGAAATGAAATTAAATTGAAATGAATAAAATTTGGTAGAGCCGTGAATTACTGAACTGGAAGGATGAAATCTAAAACGGCTATCCTGAGCAGTTTAATGAATTACCTAAAATCTACGGGCGCAAAGGTGCAACATTTATTTCAACTAAAAAAAATTATTTTTAAAGTATTAAGTATTAAATAGAAAGAATTTAAAAATTGCGAAAATTGAAGATAAGTAGGTGGATCATGAAATCTTAAAATTAATTTTCACTTTTGTAAATACGCGAAACGAAAAAACAATTTTAAAACAAAATAGACTTTTGCGTTTACCCGACCTAGCTGTGACGTTGCCGCCGAAATAGGCTGTTGAGTTAGCGCCTTACCCTATATCCCGTGTAGCTGTCCGCTTTCCTTCTCCCACGAAAACTCTTTAGCCCTTTCGAACCATTTCTTTTTATCCTTTCGGATAGTTTCGATATTGTTTAAAATTGGTGACAATTTATTTACTATTGAATCCTACCCATTTATCGTTGCGCCTTTGCGCCTTCGATTTTCATCACTTTCGCATATCAATTTATGCCATAAATGCTGATTCATATACCCAACTGTGCGGGAGTGCCAGTAGCCAGAATATAAAGCCCTGCCTGCAAATAAACCCATATTTTATTGGTGAGGCAAATTTGTTGGCAGTTGGCAGTTCAAATGCTAGAATCACCTCAAACTGCAGACTAGGCGGAAGAGTTCGGCCGGTCAAAGTTTTTGGTTACTTTTTTCGACAAAAAAGTGACAAATAAATTATTTGAACTTTATAAAGTTCGGATTAGACCGCAATTAAGTACCATGCAAAATCAGGCACAGCTTTAAGGATATATACGACTTAGGCACAGCCTAAGCCGAACGAGGGATCGCACTTAAGAACTATGCAAAATCAGGCACAGCCTTAAGTATATATACGACTTAGGCAACAGCCTGAGCCGAACGAGGGACAAGTATGTTTCCATTTAATTGAAATTTAGTTTCTAATTGAACTAGATAATCAATTTCATTTTATATTTTTAGATCAAAATTATTTATAAGAATGTTTCACAGACATATTGTAGTTTTTATTGGCATTTTTTTAATGTCATTTTCTTTTGCTTTTGTAAAAGAAAATGCTTTCACGGAAATTAAGAGAGATGATCCGACATCAAAAAATTTCGATTACAAAAGGGCTGTTAATTATGTTATTAAAGGAAAGCCTGACAGCGCTATAATTTTTCTTTTAAAGGCAAGGGCACAATTTTTAGGCTCAGGTGACAATCCAGCTCTTCTTTATTGTTTGTACAAACTGGCTTTCATTGAAAATGTTAAGAATAATTTACCGTTAGGTCTTCAATACATTAATTCAGCGGATAGTATTATTAAGCTGAAAAAAATGGTACATCCCTTATGGGCTGATATCTCTTACATGCAAGGAAATATATTGTTTAGAAAAAACGATTTTGATAAATCCTATCAAATTTTTGAACAGTGTTTGCTAAAATCCAAAACAACAAACGCACCTGACAGCACAATTGCCAGGATTTATGCCCGCAAAGCAACTATTGAATATTATAAAGGCTATTATTCATCGGCAATAGAATCATTTACAAATGCAGGTAAATTTGGTTCTTCTGCTTTTGGTAAATATTCGTTGTTTGTTTCCGATCAAGTGAATAATCAGGGGGTGATAAACCTTATGATGGCTAGGAATGATGAGGCTCTTGCTAATTTTCAGCAATCGGAAAATTTGATGAAAATAGGTAAAATATCATCTCCGGCAGCTTTGGCCAGCACATACACTAACATAGGTTTAATTTTCAAAACAAGGAACGATTTAAATAATGCGTTGCAATTTTATAACAAAGCATTAGAATTAAATTTATCTGATCCGGAAAACGGAAATTCACAGATTGCAAACACATACATCAACATAGCAGTTGTGCACCAGCGGTTAGGACATTTGGACAAGCAGCTCGAATATCTCCAAAAAAGCATGTGGTACGGTGAAAAATATCAGGCTGTTGCATTACCAAAAGTATATTGGTTGCTGGCAACATATTATTCAGATCTGGCAGATTATAAGTCAGCTGAGAATTATTATGCAAAATCGATTAATAAAAATGGGGAATTGTTTGGAGATAGCCCCGCATTAGCTTCTATATTAAATAATTATGGTGAGTTTAATATGTATTTCATCAAAGATTTCAATAAGAGCCTTGTATATTATACCAAAGCATTACCGTTATACCAAAAATTGTACGGCGAACATCATCCAAGCATAGCTAACTGCCTAAGAAACATTGGAGAGATTTATTTCTACAAAAGGGATTACACAAAGGCTCTTCTTTATTATCAAAAGGCCATAATTGCAGTGTCTGAAACCTATTCAAATTCCGATGTCTACTCCAATCCGCCTCTGGAACAATCACTTGCTGATGATAAATTTGTTGAAATTCTGAAGTCGAAAGCGAAAGCATTACAAACTATTGCAGATAAACAAACTACATTAAAAGAGAAAATTAATTTTCAGACATTTGCGTTTCAAAACTATTTATTAGCGCTGAAGACAATTGATAAAATTCGGATGGGATATGAAAATGATGAAAGCAGGATTTTCCTATCTGAAAATGAACAAGATACATACGAGAATGCCATACGTACCGGATTATCACTTTATGAATCTACCAAACGAAAGGAATTTTTAAATAAAGCATTTGCTATTGCTGATCAATCTCATGCATCAAGCCTTCAATCGGCTATTCGTGAAAAAGAATGGATAGCTAAACTTCCACAATCCGATTCTACACTTATTAAGGAATTTCGAATAAAAAGGGATCTGGCTTTATATAATGAGTTTATACTTAAAGAAAAAATATCACAAAAAATCGATTCTGCCAAATTAAGGGATTGGAAACAGACAGTTAATGATTTAACATTAAAACGCGAATGCCTTAAGGCAGAAATTAAAGCTAAAAATCTGACATTTTATCAGTTTAGGTATCAAATTAATAATTCTGATTTGGTGAACGACTTAAAGCGCACCCTTAGCAAGAGGGATGTGGTTTTTGAGTATTACTATACTTCAAAATCTCTGATCACATTTTGCTTTACTTCCGACACTATTCTTTATAAATCGCAACTTTTGCCTGGTAATTTTGAAACAGATATTTCGAAAATATTGGCATTTGTGCGTGAGCCTAAAATATATCGGGCTGACTCTACTCTTTGTCTGGATTATAGGTTAGCAGGCTGGAACCTTTACCAACTTCTTATTCAACCATTTGAAAAAATCATTAAAGGGAAAGACATCATTGTTGTTCCTGATAATAAATTGATGTACATCCCCTTCGAAACTTTATTAACAACCTCGACTATTTCAAAGTCTTACAATTTCAAAGAATTGCCTTACCTTATTAAAGAGCACTCAATTAGGTATTTATATGCAGCTAGCTTATTGAATATACACAAAAAAGAACCTTCAAATGGCAAAATGGCAGCATTTGTTCCAAATTACAACTCCGGGATAAATACAATTAAAAATAATCTTGCTGTTTTAAAAAATTGTGGAGTTCTTTCGAATCTTCAGCAAACGATGAACGAGGCTAAGGCCATCGCTACTTATTTTCCGGGAAAGATATTTTCAAAAAATAACGCGAGCGAGGATAACTTTAAAAAATTGGCATATCGGTATAGCACAATTCTACTGGCTATGCATGCGGTTATTGATGATGAAAATCCCCTTTATTCCCGTTTGGTTTTCACATCTAAATCAAGTAAAAATGAGGATGATCAGTTATTTACATACGAAACTTATAATCTAAATTTAAATGCCGATCTTATTGTTTTGAGTGCCTGCAATACCGGTGTTGGTAAATTAAGAAAAGGAGAGGGAATGATGAGTCTTACCCGCGGATTTTCGTTTGCCGGAGTTCAAAGTATCGTGATGACTCTTTGGTCGGTTAACGACAATAGCAGCGCCGATCTGATGAAACGATTTTACCAAAAACTTTCGGGTTTATGGAATAAGGACAAGGCTTTGCAGGAAGCAAAAACCGAGTATATCCAAAATACAGATATCATTCATGCACATCCCTATTTTTGGGCTGGTTACGTGTTAATTGGCGATAATGTACCTTTACGAAATTCTAAAACCATCCCGTTTTATTGGGTTATTGTCCTTCCGGTTTTATTAGGCATCGGGTTTGGTTTTACATATTTTAAAAAAAAACGAACCTCTTAGTTTTACTTTCTCGAGCGAAGGTTTATAACATCTCCGGGGTTTAATTCCTCCTTTTCCGAGAGATGATTATATCGGCGTAAAAGTTTACTTTTTACACCAAAAAGTTGCGAAATGGAATATACTGATTCACCATCTAATACTACGTGAGACTCTTTACCACGCTCTGCCCTGCGATGTTTGGGTTGAAGGTATAAAATTTGTCCTTCGCGCAAGATAGAATCCTTTGTTAGTTCATTGTATTTGAATAGCTCCCAGGTAAGCATTTCCAGTTCCCTCGAAAGCTTCTCATAACTATCTCCATTTTTTACAACCATGTATTCGATATCATTTCGTTTGAAAATAGGACGGTTGAGGCTGATGGTAATATCTCCTTCCGATGATTCTGTTTTTTTCTTTTCGGTTTGGTTTATTCGCTTTCGGTTGCTGGAAACATAATCCTGATCGAATTGGTGCAGGTTATTATCTTCAATTAGCTTGATTAGCAGATTGTCGTATTTGGAGTTGGTGGCATATCCTGTTTTTTTTAATCCTTTTGCCCAGTTTTTATAATCGGTGGTTTTATATTCAAAAAGTGAGCTGTATCGCTGGCGGGAAAGTAGAAAATCGGTATGATCACGAAATGATTCATCGGCGGATTTGTATTTACGAAAACACTCGTTTCTGGAATCATCATCTTTATAAATTCCCTGTCCACTCCAGTCGTGGCATTTTATACCAAAATGATTGTTTCCTTCTCTGGAGAGCCGGCTGTTCCCATTTTCCGATTCGAGCATTCCCTGTGCTAACGTAATACTGGCAGGAATGCCGCTACGCTTCATTTCGGCAATAGCAGCATCTTTATATGTATTCACATAATCAGCAGGTGATATCCGTTTTTTCGATTGGGCAAAACAATTAAACACAACGAAAAGCAACAATAAAGGAAAGTAAAAAAAATGTCTCATATAGGCCGAATTATCATATGGCGAAACTATACCAATATTTACAAACGATAACTATTGATTTTTATGATATTATCAACATTGTATTAACAAAGAAGAGATTTGGAAGAGTTCAGGAGCAAAGAGCCAGGTTCGGCTTACCAAGGCCCAAGTCGGTCATATAAAACAGGCTAAGTTTAATAGGATATATTCGATTCAGACACATTATAGGCCGAGCGGGGGAAATGACCAGATAAAAATTTATCGGATGGAATAGATATTTAAACAAAAAATACGGTTGACCAGAATAGTTTACTAAATTGCACAGAAAATGGCTTGACTATGAAATGTATTTTCGAAATATTTATAATTAATAGAATGAATAACCTCGAAAGACTAGGTTCGGTTAATTGGGAAATAATCAAAATTGGGGTTATATAGATGTTGTAGGGCATAAAAACCGAAGACGCACTACTAAC
>JANXXY010000385.1 GCA_025350365.1 Bacteroidales bacterium
TGCTGCTATTATTCGGATTATTTAATTTATCTGCCAAATCCTATTCTCAGGAGAGCAGATTGTCTTTTTCATTAAAAGACGCATCTATCCAAGAAGTTCTGGATGTGCTAGAAAAAAGCACCAATTTAAAGTTCCTTTACCGGAACGAGACTATCTCTTCTCAAAAGGTTACCATTCTGGCCAAGGATGCAACCATTGATGAAATTCTGTCACAAACATTGGCAAATACCGATGTTTCGTACAAATTGTTATCGAACAATCTGGTTGTAATTACTCCTAAAGGATATTTACAGCAGGTTACCATTGCCGGTAAGGTAATTGACGCAGATGGAATAGCCATGCCTGGCGTTAATGTTACCGTAAAAGGCACTACACTGGGGGTTATAACTGATGCCGACGGAAAGTATTCCATTAAAGTGGGCGATTCGAATGCTATTTTGATATTTTCATTTGTAGGTTATACCTCCGAAGAAATTGCCGTTCAGGGAAGAACACAAATTGACCTGACCCTGACGACAGATATTAAAAAATTAGACGAAATAGTTGTTGTGGGTTATGGTACTCAAAAAAGAGTTACTGCAACTGGTTCGGTAGTTTCTGCCAGGGGCGATGATATTAAACAATCACCCGGAACTAATTTAACCAATAATCTGGTTGGCCGCCTTCCTGGTCTTACCGCTGTTTCAAGAAGCGGCGAACCCGGAGCTGATGGCGCTACATTGCGTATCCGTGGTTCCAATACTTTGGGTGACAATACTCCTCTTTATGTAGTGGATGGTATTGCAAACCGTAGCATGGAACGCATCAATCCCAGTGATATTGAAACTATTACCATTTTAAAAGATGCTTCGGCTGCTATTTATGGATCGCAAGCTGCCAATGGGGTAATACTTATTACCACCAAACGTGGTAAAATGGGAAAACCCCAAATTACTATCACAGCAAATGCCGGTTTTAATCAACCCACTCGCGTACCAAAAATGGCAAATGCTACCCAATATGCTACCATGATGAACGAAATTGCTTATTATAAAAACCAATCAGGAGGTCGTAACCAGAAATATTCAGCTGATGAACTTCAGAAATATAGTGATGGTTCCGATCCTTGGGGTTACCCCAATACAGATTGGTTTGGTGAAGTATTCAAACCATGGTCAAACCAAAATCAGCAAACGGCTTCTATTTCAGGTGGAACGGAAAATATGAAATATTTTATATCATTGGGTGCAAAATTCGAAGACGGATATTATAAACACAGCGCAACCAATTACAAACAATATAATTTCCGAACTAATATTGATGGTAAGGTAAATAAATATATTAATGTTGCTTTTGATGTTGCCGGTAGAGAAGAGTTGAAAAATTATCCTACACGTTCAGCTGGTTCGATTTTTCGTATGTTAATGCGTGGTAAACCAAACATGCCGGCTTACTGGCCCGATGGAACTCCCGGACCTGATATCGAATATGGTGATAATCCTTCTGTTACTTCAACAGATGCTACCGGATATGATAGAACTAAAACCTATGTTCTTGAAAGTAATTTACGAACAACAATTGTTATTCCATGGGTTAGTGGATTATCAGTTGAGGCGAATGCCTCAATTGATAAAACATTTAATTTTCATAAAAAATTCGAAACTCCATGGTATTTATATACTTGGGATCAAAAACCCGATCACATTACTACAAAAGGTATCCGAGGCTTAGCGGCTCCTCAACTAACTGAAGACATGTCTGATGCCCAAACTATTACAATTAACGCTTATGCTACCTATGAAAAGACATTGTTAGGCAAGCACAATATTAAAGTAATGGTTGGTACCGAAAGAAGAAGTGGAATGAATGATAATTTCAATGCTTTCCGTAAAAATTATATTTCCGGAGCAATTGATCAATTATTTGCCGGCGCTAATGATCAATATATGACCAATGGGGGATCGGCAGGTCAAAATGCTTACTTGAGTTATTTTGGTCGTGTTAATTACGATTTTAACCGGAAGTACATGGTCGAATTTCTTTGGAGATACGATGGTTCATATAAGTTTCCAACTACCAAACAATTTGGTTTCTTTCCTGGTATTTCTGCAGGATGGCGTATTTCAGAAGAAGGTTTCTGGAAAAACAATCTTTCTTTCTTTGACGACTTCAAAATACGTGGATCATGGGGTCAAACAGGAAATGATCGTATTAATGAATACCAATACTTAACCACTTACGGCTTTTTGGACAACAAAAGCTATGTTTTTAATGGTGTTGAAAACAAAATAATGAATGAAACTAAAATTCCAAACCCTAATGTAACTTGGGAAATAGCCAATCAGGCTAATATTGGGTTTGATGCATCTTTCTTTAATAATAAATTAACAGTTACTGCTGACTATTTTAATAACATTCGTTCACAAATTCTAATTCAGAGGAATGCATCTGTTCCAAGTTCCTCGGGTCTGACGTTACCTCCAGAAAATATTGGAAAAGTTCAAAACCGTGGTTTTGAGGGCATTATTTCATACCACAACCAGTTGGGCGATCTTAAATACGACTTATCGGTAAATGGAAGCTATTCAAAGAATAAAGTTATTTTTTGGGATGAAACACCAGGGCTTCCTGAATATCAGCAAAATACAGGAAAACCAATGCCATCATACAATAATACTGATAAGTATTTTTATGACGAGAAATATTATCAGGCAACTGGTATTTTTAAAGATCAGGCTGCTATTGATGCATACCCTCATTGGGCTGGCGCTCAACCTGGCGATATCATTTTCCAAGATGTTAATGGGGATGGCAAAATTGATGGGTTAGATAAGGTAAGAAGTGAACATAACAACATGCCGCGATTTGTTGGTGGTTTTACCATTAACCTTCAGTTCAAGCAATTTGATTTTGCAGTTCTGATGCAGGGTGCTCTTGGTGCCCAGCAATACATTTCACCGGAATCGGGTGAAATTGGTAATTATTACAAAGACTTTGCCGATAATCGCTGGACACCTGAAAACATCGATGCTTCGTATCCAAGAACATTTAACCGTGATGAAGAATACTGGAGAAGCCAGTCAAATACATTTTGGCTTAGAAAAACGGATTATATTCGTTTGAAAAACATCGAAGTAGGGTATAATTTACCATTAAAAGCCAATAAAATGTTGGGTATCGGAGGTCTTCGAATTTATGTTAACGGCCTGAACTTATTCACTGCCGACAAAGCTAAAATTATTGACCCGGAAACAGAAGGTGGAACATCTTACCCTCTTCAACGGGTTGTTAACGCTGGTTTAACTATCACATTCTAAAAAATTAATAAATATGAAAAAGACAGTTAATATATTGATAATCTTTGCGATTGTCGCAATCCTTTTCTCCTGTACCAAAAAGGAAGAATTTCTGGATAAAAAACCATTGGCAGACTTTTCTGAAGATGCAGTATGGAATGATCCTACCCTTATTGAAACATTTGTAAATAGTATGTACCGGAGTGCATTGGGTTACCCATTCGCTATTGAACGGCTTTCAGATTATACTGACGAATCTCATTTTACTGCGGATTGGGATGTAACCAACTTTAACAAAAGTTTAATGACCTCTGATGGTCTTTTGGGCTGGGGGACTGATTGGGGAAACGGAGATCCAACGGCAAATACTTTGCATTATCGCTGGGCACCACTCTATGCCAATATTCGACGTGCGAATATCTTCTTTTCGAAAATAAATTCCGTTAAAGCTGATGATCAGATAACCAAGGATAAAATTACCGATTTAAAAGGTCAAGCATATTTTATGCGTGCATGGACTTATAATTATTTAACTGCTCTCTATGGTGGTGTTCCTTTGATCACGCGTCCTTATGGATTAACCGACAGTTTCACCATTGCGCGAAACACCTACGAAGAGTGTATCAATTTTGTTGTTGGACAGCTTGATTCTGCAGCCATATATTTGCCATTAAAAGCTGCAATACCTGTACGTGTGACAAAAGGAGCTGCGTTGGCATTTAAAGCCCGAGTATTACTTTATGCAGCAAGTGATTTGCACAATTCCACAAAAAACAATGTGGTTACCAGTGGTTTTGCAAAGCCTGAATTGTTGGGTTATGTTGGCGGTGATGCAAATGCCCGATGGAATGCTGTTAAAAAAGCAGCTAAGGACGTGATGGACTTAAATATATACAGTTTGTACAAAGGTACACCTGCTGTAGCCGATTCTGTTGCTCAGAATTTCGTTGAATTATTTACCTCAAAAGGAACAGCGGAGGATATTTTGCTTCAATTTTTTTCGCCGAAAACAGATGAAAGCTGGTCTGGTTATAATCCGGCTTTATATTCTGGCCCCAATGGTTATCATAACTGGGGAAATAATTGTCCACTTGGTGATTTGGTTGATGATTATGAAATGAAGGATGGAAGCAAATTTGACTGGAATAATCCTGCACAAAAAACGAATCCTTACATCAACCGCGATTCCCGTTTTTATGCTACCATTCTTTACGAAGGCGTACAATGGAGAAAACGTCCTGATGATGCATTAAAGATTGATCAGTTCAGCAAAATACAGGTTGGTCACGTATATGACTTAGCTGGAAAGATGATTTCTCCAGGTTTGGATACACGCGAAGGGCCTATTGAAAACTGGAATGGCGGAAAAACGGGATATTACGTAAGAAAATGGGTTGATCCTACGCTTGATCCTCAATTTGTTAAACAGGATGTTCCATTTAAGCATATCAGATATGCAGAAATTCTGTTAAACTATGCTGAAGCATGCATTGAATTAGGTCAGGATGCAGAAGCCATGACCTATATTAACATGATACGTACCCGTGCGGGGCAACCCAATTTATCGGCTTTAACAGGTGATGCATTGCGTCAGGCCTATCGTCATGAGCGTCGAATTGAATTTGCTTATGAGGATCAACGATTCTGGGATGTGCGCCGCTGGTTGATTGGATCGGCAGCTAATCATCAAACACATGGCGTAGATGTTCGTTATGTAACTTCAGAAGCCGTTGCCAACTATAGAAAGGCTGATGGCACTACTTATGGAGTTCCGATATTTAGCAAAAAAGATATAGGAGGTGATGCCAGAGGATGGGATAACAAAATCTATTTCTTTCCTATAATGCGTGATGAGCTGAGCAAAAATTATAAGCTTATCCAGAATCCAGGATATTAATAATTGTTGAAAACTTTCAATGGCAAGCAAGGCTTTTATGCTTTTGCTTGCCATTTTATTTTATCTACTAGTTCTCAGAATTCTAATTTTTTACATAACATTTTAGAATTTAGCTTAAAATTAGAAGCATACAATTATATCCCTTTACAAGGCTCACCTGTCCCCGTCGGGCAGAGGTTGTGGTATATTAAAATAAACAAATACTCAATTAAAAATGAAAAAAACCTTTTACTTTAGTTTGATTCTATCAGCCTCTATAGCTGTTAGCGGATTTTGCAGCTCATTGGCTCCTCTGGGTAAAACCAGTAAGCGAATGGCTCATTATTACATTATTAAGCCGACTGGCGATACAATAGTTGGAGCCCCGATTCCACCGGAAATAGAGAATCCTGAACTTCTTGGTATTAACAAAGAAGCTGCTCATGCCACACTTATGGTATATGGCAACATGGACGAGGCGCTTAAAGCAAACCGCCACGCTTCAACTTTTTGCAAAAGCCTGAACGGTCCATGGAAATTTAACTATGTTCGACGCCCGGAATTTCGTCCTGTCGATTTTTACAAACCTTCCTTTGATGTATCAGAATGGAAGGAGATTATGGTTCCATCCAACTGGCAGGTTTTGGGATATGGAACGCCATATTATCGTAATAACGGCTATATTTTTCAGAAAGATTTTCCAAAAGTAATGTCGGAGCCTCCAAAAAATTTTACTGCCTATGAAGAACGTAATCCGGTTGGGAGTTATCGCAGAGAGTTTGAAGTTCCTCAGGATTGGAGCGGTCGCCGGTTATTTCTCAACTTCGATGGAGTAGATGCTGGCTTTTTTCTTTGGATTAACGGGGAAAAAGTTGGATATAGCGTCAATAGCCGTAACGCTGCCGAATTTGATGTAACCAAATACGTTAAACCCGGCAAAAATATTCTTGCAGTTGAGGTTTATCGCTTTTGTGCAGGCAGCTATTTGGAAGACCAGGATATGTGGAGACTGAGCGGTATTTTTAGAAATGTAACCATCTGGAGTGCTCCCGATACACATGTTCGCGACTATTTCATTAAAACAGATCTCGACTCAAAATACAAAGATGCCAAAGTTGATGTAACGGTCAAAATCAAAAATTATGGTTCCACAAAAGGTATCACTCAAAACCTGACAGCCACACTTTTTGAAGGAACAAATAAGGTTGAAGGCGCTAAAGCTGAGGTTGCAGTTCCGGCATTGAATGCAGGTGAGGAAAAAATAGTTACACTAACATTTCCTGTAATCAATCCTATCAAGTGGACTGCTGAAACTCCTAAACTGTATACAACGGTCATATCCCTGAACGAAGGTGTCAAAACCACTGAAATATTATCATCGAAAACCGGTTTTCGTAAAATTGAGATCAAGGGCCGTATATTTATGGTTAACGGAATACCCATCAAGCTAAAGGGAGTTAACCGTCATGAACATTGGCCGGAAGTTGGCCATGCTATTACCGAGGCACAAATGATCCGCGACCTTGAAGTAATTAAACAAGGCAATTGCAACCATGTAAGGACCTGTCATTACTCTGATGATCCCCGCTGGTATGAATTATGCGACGAATGGGGCATCTGGCTTGTTGCCGAAGCAAACGTTGAATGTCATGGTTATGATGGTCGTTTCGACGAAGAACCACGAATGAAGGCCGCTATCATTGATCGGAATGTGACTAATGTCGAAAATTTCAAGAACCACCCATCGGTTATTATTTGGTCTCTTGGAAATGAAAACGGAGGAATAGGTTCAAATTTCGTGGACGCAGAAACAGCCATCAAAGCCATTGACCCTACCCGTTTTGTTCACTATGAGCGTTTTGGAATCAGCAAAAAAAACCCGGCTGATATCGACTCCAGAATGTATACCAATCCGAAAGAAGTTGAAAGAATAGCTAACGATACCTCCTTTACCAAGCCGTTCTATTTGTGTGAATATGCTCATGCCATGTTTAATTCCATGGGAGCCATTGGCGAATACAACGATGTTTTTGATAAATATCCTTCCATTTTAGGTGGCGCTATATGGGAATATCAGGATCAGGGCTTGTGGAACAGACGAGATCCAAAACATCCTATTCTTGCTTATGGCGGAGGGTTTGGCGAATTTCCCAACGACCAATATTTTATTCACAAAGGGACTGTGTTCTCTGATCGTTCTCCCAAGCCTCATTATCCCGAGATGAAGAAGGCTTACCAATGGGTGGGCATTACAGTTGAAAACGCCGATAAAGGGGTCGTCAAAATATGTAATCGTTACCAGTTTATCAACCTCGATGGCTTTAACGCTTTATGGACTCTTTCGGAAAATGGCAAAGAGGTTTCATCTGGCACATTGCCACTTCCAAAAATGGAATCTGGCACTGAACAAATTGTAAAGGTGCCATATACAATAACTAATCCTAAGCCAGGAGTCGAATATTTTGTTCGAATTTCATTTATTCAAAGGAACGATGAACTATGGGCTAAGAAAGGATTCGAGGTAGCTTCCGAACAATTTTTGATACCTATGGCATTGGCAGACAATCCTAAAATTGTATCAAAAACACCAGTGACATTATCCCAAAGCAGTAAAGAAGTTAATGTGAAAGGAACCGACTTTACCATTGTGTTTGATAAAACGATCGGTACTTTTATCAGCATTAAAAAAGGAAATCAGGACCTTTTAACCAGCTTAGGAGGACCAAGGTTGCACCTATGGCGTGCACCACATAAGAACGATGATTGGTATGCCGACCGCGAATGGGTTAAAAATGGATTAAGAGAACTTAAATGGAGTGTAATTGAGACAACCGCTAAACAGATTAATGCAGGCACCGTTCAGATATCAGTAAAACTAAAGGGCGAAGGCAAAAACAGCTTTGAGGTAACGCATGATGCCGTTTATACCATAACTGGAAATGGCGAAATTGCAGTTTCGAATAAGGTTAACTCAAGTAATCCTAAATTAGTGGTTGGAAGAATGGGTGTTCGGTTGATGCTTAATAATCAGCTCAATCAAATCGCCTACTTTGGAAGAGGACCTATGGAAAACTACAGCGATCGCAAGCGAGGTTTCGATGTAGCGCTATATAGCAGTTCTATTTTGGAACAACTTACTCCTTATGAAAAACCAATGGATTGCGGAAACCATGAGGATGTGAGATGGGTCACCATATCGCAGGAAAATGGAACGGGCATTCATGTTACCAGCGATAAAGATTTGATGCAAATTACAGCTCTCCCATATACTGATGAGGAGCTTGAAAAGCCTGAATACAAGATAGATCTGCCTCAAAGTAGCGCTACCGTATTATGCATAAGTCATAAAACATTAGGAGTGGGTTCTGCCAGTTGCGGACCAAAACCACTTGATCAATATTTGGTTTTTGCCGAACCGGTATCATTCTCTTATATCTTTAAAATATTATAGAGCAAGCACAAGACTACAAGTAAAAAAATTGTTAAATAGCCACGAATGCACGAATAATTTATTCGTGTATTCGTGGCTATTTAACAATTACACCAGTCATTTTTTGTTTATCCATTCGTGAAATCGTGGCGTGTTTTACTTTGCTACTATTGAGGATCACGAATATCAAAAGTAAATGTTGCTAAAAAAACAAAGTTTCACAAAGTGTAGTATAGTAGTATAATTAATATGCGAATTAAGAGTTGAAAATTTCTTAATATCCACCTGCTTTAGCTGTCGGAATGTGAATAAAAAAAACCTGCTCATTGGGCAGGTTTTTTTATGATAAAAAAATTTAAACTTATACTAAAATTGTATTCATTATATTGTCGAAGCTGATTTTGATGGCATCGAAAGGTTTTCCGTCGCGTGTATTATCCTGCTCCACAATCATATACTTCATGCCCGAAACAGCTTTGGCATCGTAAATTGCTTTGTAATCAATAGAGCCTGTTCCAACCGGAGCAAAAAACTTATCGGCACTTTTTTCCATATCCTTAATATGGAGTAGTTGGAAACGACCTGGATATTTATTGAAAATATCGATTGGATTTTGTCCAGCCCTGGTTACCCAATAGCAATCCATTTCGAATATAACCAGCTTAGGATCAGCATCAGCCATAAAAACATCAAAATAGGGAATTTTCCCTTCCACAGTTTTAAATTCAAAATCGTGATTGTGATAACCAAACTGAATACCGTGTTTCTGCATCACGGCGCCAACAACATTCAGGTCAGCTACAAATTTCTTGAAGCTGTCAATTGATTTACGGCGTTCTTCAGGCATCCATGGTTGGATACAATATTTTACGCCAAGCTTGGCATGGGCTTCGGCCATACTTTCTGCATTGCTCGTATCAACACCTTTAACTTCAACACCCGAATGGCTGCTCACAGCTTCCATACCCAAGTCGTTCACTAATTTTTTAAAATCTTCAGGAGAATATCCATAAAATTTACCATCAGCGAAACTAGCCAGTTCCAGATATTTAAAACCTATATCTGCAACTTTTTTTAATGATCCTGCGGGGTCTGTTTTCATCGCATCACGAATAGTATATAACTGAAGGCCTATACCTGGTTTAACGCTGGCAAGAGTGTTTGCTTTTAAGTCCATTTTGCCCAGAGCGACAGCTCCTACAGCTCCCAGCGTTGCAAACTTTAAAAAATCTCTTCTGTTTTGTGATTTCATAAAATATGATTGTTAGTTGAGTTATTTTAATACAAGTGTACAAAATTTACACATAATTTGAAAGGGAATTTAAGTTTGATTTTTTGACATGTAAAGCGCAACTCAGAGATTTTTTATTTATCGAAATTAAAGATTAATATTGTTGCTGGAATGCACAATCGCTACATGACTATTCTTGATACAGCCTTACTGGAAGAAATACGAAACGGCAACCTTAAATCATTCGAAATCGTTTTTAAAGGTTATTATTCAAGACTTTGCAAGTATGCGTACAGCATGGTAAAGGATTACGAAGTTTCATCTGATCTTGTTAAGGATACGTTTATAAACTGGTGGGAAAACCATAAAAGAGTGATGATAATTACCAATATATCAGGATACCTTTACAAAAGTGTACACAATAATTGCATCAATTACCTTACCCGGACACATACAAAACAAATAACCACTAACGAAAGTGATTTAACAATTCCTCTTTCGGAACTTGCTTTCCCTGTATCGGGCGATTATCCATTGGCAAATCTCCTTACGCTGGAGTTAGAAGGAGCTCTTGACACAGCCATTAAAACTCTTCCGGAGCAATGTCGCGAAGTGTTTATCCTCAGTCGAATGGAGCAATTATCACACGATGAGATTGCTCAAAAGCTCAATATTTCTGCAAATACTGTTAAAGTGCATATTTACCGTGCGTTAATAAAACTTAAAGAAGAGTTAAAAGAATTTTTACCCATCATTATAATACTTTTTGCACAAATTAATAATTTATATTAATTATAAGTAGTAACCGAGAAACAATTTGACTTTGAGATTTCTCACTTCCTCCGAAATGACAATCAGCTATTTTTGGTTAGTCGGAGAGGTGGTTTGCGGTTTTACCGCAAGCCACCCCCTCCGACTAAAAACTAACATAAACGTTTGTCATTCTGAGCGAAACGAAGGAATCTTATTATTTTAGTCGGTCAGTAGCTATTATTATTATTATTAATCTGTATATCAATTACATATGTAAATTATGTA
>JANXXY010000089.1 GCA_025350365.1 Bacteroidales bacterium
TTTTTTTAATGTCCTCTTTCACTTGATTATTAATCAAAAAGTCCTCATGCGAATAAGTAACTTCAAAAATGGAATCATCGGAATCATTATCTATTTGAACATATGATTTTTGAAGTTCAATACTATCGTGTATATGATGCCGAAGCGATTTAAAAAGATAGGGTTTAACGGATAGTATTGGTTTTAGGTTCGCTTTGTTTTTCCACAATTTCAGAAATAAATCCTGAACAGCGTCTTTTACAACATCTTCCTTACCACAGAGCTTTAGTCCGTAATTGTAAAGATCGTCATAGTGACTAATAAATATAAGCGATAACGCATTTTTATCACCACCCAGAAAAAGTTGCCAATTTGCTGTAGCTTCCATTGTTGCAGTAACGAGAAGTCCGTTAGTTTGGTGGCTAAATTAGTAAAATTTTCTAAATAAAATTTTCAACTTGATTATAGGTATCTTTGCATTTTTTATTACAATGGAGTCGCTGTTACCAATTCAAAACATAAAGCAGGAGTTCGTCAATTTACTCAAAACTGAAAACAATTGTGTGCTCAGATCGCCGACTGCTTCAGGTAAATCTACACTGATACCTCAATTTTTGTTAGATGACGTTGTGGATTTAGGCAAATCGGTCATCGTATTGCAACCTAGGCGCATTGCTGCCCGAATGCTTGCAAGTTTTGTAGCACAGCATCGAAACGTTACATTGGGCACCGAAGTTGGCTACCAGGTGCGTCTTGAGGGAGCAAATTGCACCGAAACTAAAATTTTATTCGTCACCGAGGGGGTTTTGCTTAACAGGCTTTTGCAAAACGATCATTTAAATGAAGTTGGAGCAATTGTTTTTGACGAATTTCATGAGCGGCATCTTGAAACCGATTTGAGCCTTGCACTTTCCCATCAATTACAATCGAAATATCGTCCTGATCTGAAAATTATAGTTATGTCGGCCACTATGGAGGTAAACCTCGTTCAACAATTTTTGGGAAACTGTAAAGTTCTCGAAACCAAGGGTAAATCTTATCCAGTTTCTATCCGTTATTCTTCGCCGAAACCGTACGAAACTATATGGGATTTTGCTGCATACCAACTGGAATCTGTGGTACATGAATTTTCAGAAGGTAGCGCTCTTGTTTTTATGCCTGGCGCATACGAAATTCGTAAAACTATAGAGTCAATTAAAAAACGCGATGCGTTGCATTCGTTTGATATTTATCCGTTATATGGTTCGTTAAGCAAAGAGGATCAGGATAGGGCTGTTCGATCTGGAGGGCAAAAAATTATTGTTACGACCAATGTGGCTGAAACATCTCTTACCATTCCAGGAGTTAGGTTAGTTATTGATAGTGGATTAGCGCGTATTGCCAGATTCGATCCCAAACGAGGGATCAACACCCTTTTTATCGAATCTATTAGTGAATCTTCGGCTGATCAGCGTGCAGGTCGCGCTGGCAGAACTGCTCCGGGAATTTGCATTCGTTTATGGAGCGAATTTGAGCATAACAATCGTACTCTACCTAATTTACCTGAAATTCATAGGATCGATTTGTCGGAAATTTCGCTTCGCCTTTTGGCTTCAGGAATCGATTCATTGGATGTCTTTCCATGGCTTGAAAAGCCGAATTTGTTAGCAATCGAAAAGTCCCTGGAATTATTGAGAAGTCTTGGCGCTCTCAATGATAATAACGTTGTTACTTCAGTTGGAAAAAAAATAGCAGGGATAAGTGTGCATCCTCGTTTTGGCAGGATATTGATTAAAGCAATTGAGCACGATTGTTTGGCCTTGGCATGTGTTGTGGCTGCAATTGCTCAATCAACCGGAATACTAAACACTATCACGGATGATACCATTTTTCAGGAAAGACACTATACGTTTGGGGATCCTGGTTCTGATCTTCTTTTCGAATTAAATGCCTGGCTGTGGGCAGGAAACCATCAGTTTAACCATATTGAATGCAGTAGATTGGGCGTTAATTATACTGTTGCAAGGCAGGTGGGGCAGATCGCATTTCAAATACTTCATCAGGTAAATACTTCGAACCACAAAGCAAAGAAGCTTCATTACGGAAATATTACCCCCGATGAAGCCGATAAGCTTCGCGAATGCATTTTTATGGGTTTTGTAGATTATTTAGCCATTCGTCACAAACAAAATTCACCAGTCTGTCAAATGATGCATGGAAGAAGTGGAAAGCTTCACCGCGACAGCATTGTTCAAAATGCTCGTTTGATGGTTGCAACTGAACTTGAAGAAGTGAAATTGACAACAGGTGTTCAGTTAATGATAAGGAAAGTAACAGAAGTGGATGAATGCTGGATATTAAATCTTCAAAATCATGGATTTAAAAAAAGCACGTATGAGCAGTTTGACGTTGAACAAAAACGGGTTATGAAAATCACTGAATATGGAATTAACGATTTGATTCTGGTTCGCGAATCAGAGCCATCAGATGATGCCGAAACTTCCTCACGTTTATTAACTAAAGCAATCATTGACGGTCAGTTATCCTTTCCTCAATGGGATGAAATGGTGGAACATTATGTAAGACGTGTTAACTTTGCTTCAAAACATGCTGTGCACTATGGAATACCTGCTATAGACAATGATGCAAAAGAGTTTATTATTCAGCAAACAGTATATCATTGTGGGAGCGGGAAAGATGTTCAACGGTGCAATGTTTGGCCGGCAATAAAAGCATGGCTTAGTTACGAACAAAATGTAGCTGTTGATTTGGTTGCTCCAGCCTCCATCGATTTGCCCCGACGAAAACGTCCGGTTCAGCTACGGTATGACGAAAAAGGCGAGGTTATCCTCTCCGAAACAATTCAGGGGTTATATGATTGCCCTTTACCTTTATGTGTGGCACAAGGGAACGTGAATGTTGTATTCGAAATTTTAGCTCCAAGCAGACGACCGGTGCAAATAACGCGGGATTTAGACTATTTCTGGAAAAACTCTTATCATCAGATAAAAAAGGAGCTTAAAGGCAGATACCCAAAACATGAATGGAGATAAAGAATAGGCAGGAAGTAATTTTATATAATTATCCTGCCTCAAAAAATGTTATTCAGGAAGTGGTACTTTCTGAATTTGCAATTCAAATGATTTACCCATAATGAATTTAACCCTGTGTTCTTTCAGCCAGTTTTTTATCTCTAAATTGTTTTCTAAAATGTTCAATAAGTCATGAGCAACTGCTTTACGACTACTTGCTTTGGTAACTTTTCCTGAAAGAATTTCGATATTAAATGAATAGCCTGTTTTGTCCAGAACGCCCCCATTCTCAAATTCATGCTTATACAATTGTAATTTTTGATCTTCATTATCTGTTCTTTTTAAAAGCAGCTTAATAACCGGACCATACTTTGTCCATAACTGCAAATATTTCCCTTCATCTTTCATGTTAAAGTATATTTTTTTTAGAATAAGTCAAACACAATATTCCTGACATTTGTAAATGCAAATGATAAAAATTGAATTGCCAGTTTTGGGGATCAAATCAGAATTACTGATGAATATTGCTTATTACTGGTTTTAAAATAAAAAAGCCTTACAATAAAGTAAGGCTCAAAATTTAAAATGTTTCGTATAATAGATAAACTAAGCTAGTTTAACATTTACTGCATTTAATCCTTTTTTTCCATCTTGAAGATCAAACGTTACTTCGTCGTTTTCTCTGATTTCATCATTTAAACCAGATACATGCACAAAATACTCTTTGTCTGATGCTGTGTCCTTAATAAATCCAAATCCCTTTGAATTATTAAAAAATTTTACTGTTCCTTTATTCATTTTATTAAAATATTAATTACTCAAAATTACACATTTATTTTATATTTTTACTTTTAATCAAAAAAAAAATGAATAAAATTTAAATATAATCATTACTATTTTGTATAATGCAGATAATAAGTTAATTGCAATATTTGAATAAAATATATATTTTTTGATTTTCTTTTCCTGTTGCCAATAAAATCAATCGATAAAACTATTATGAGATCAATAAATGATGTTTTTGATGATTTTAATAAATTGCATATTAGGTTATTGTGTTTAAAAGAAGGAGTAAAACTATTGATGTTAATTCAATGATTTATTTCAAATGTACGTTTTTTTATCAAAATGTGCCCGTTATCGTGCAATTAAAGGATATTTGAAGGCTATTTACTTTAAATATAAATAACTAAAAATGTTTTAATTGTCATTTTTGGCATACTAATTGTACCCAATCAGTAGAAAAATTAATATTAAAATTTAATGCCATGAAAAAGTTAACATATAAACAAATAAGCAGCTTATTATTCAATGTTGAATTTGATAGTTACGAACTTCTGAATACTGAAGAGTTAATCTGGTTACTAAAAAGCGATCTGAAAGAAGAAAGAGCAATATCAGCGAAGTTGCTTGGCGAAAGAGAAGCTAAAGAATCCCTGCCTTATGTTTTTAATGCTTTACAATTGGAAAAGGAGAAGAGTATTAGTATCATCCTTTCCGAAACCCTTATGTGTCTTGCTACTGCTAATAAAAGTGGACGGTAGAAAATGGGGATTTTAGATACCTGAAATTTACTCCTGACAAAGACGGTATTATTTCTATCATTTACAGCTTTTACAAAAATGTTTTTATCTTTGGTTTAAAATTAACTTCTAATCATAAAAACCAATGAAAAAATTCGTTACAAGATCGTGTTCAATTTTAGCAGTTTCAATTTCTCTTGCATTTATCCTGTTAGCAGCAAAATCAGACAAAATTAATTTACAGTATAATTTGTTAAAGGATAGTATTTACAAGATCAATACAGTTGCCGATCAGGTGATTGAACAAACCATGATGGGGCAGACTCAAACTATTAAAAATCACATTGAAGGACTGATGGTGTTTAAGATTCAAAACATCGAAGGCAATATTATTTTACTTGAATCATGGTACGAAAAACTTAAGATGGTTATGGATTTGCCTACGGGAAAGCAGGAAATGGATTCGGAGCATCCTGAGAATGGAAATCCCGCCTCAGCAATGTTAGGTAAAATGATAAATAAACATTTTACGATGAAGATGACAACTAAAGGCGAAATTACCGAAATCAATTCTGATAAACTATTGGAAGATATGGTCGCCGGAGTTGATGAACAACAGGCTGCAATATCTAAAGATATGATGAAACAGTATGTTGGAAAAGATGCTCTAAAAGGTAGTATGGAAATGATGACGAGATGTTTTCCTGAAAACGAAGTAAGTGTTGGTGATAGTTGGACAAACAAATCGGAGTTAACCTCTATTATGTCTGCTGATGTTATTATGAATTGGAAATTAACAGAAAGTAAAGGAGGAGTTTCAAGTATGGTGGGTAGTGGCACCTTGAAATCAAAGGAAATTAATCCCTTCACAAAGATGAATGGTTATCCAATGAAATTTGATATTTTAGGTGATCAACAGATTCAATCGAAGGTTGATGAAAAAACAGGTTGGGTAATTGAATCGACCACCAGTAGCGAAATTTCTGGAAAAGCTATTGTTGATGCATCTGCCCAAGGCGGCGGCACCATGGAGATTCCAATGAAAATTATTAGTAAAACGGTAGTTACTGGTATTAAATAATTCGCTGTTAGTAAAAAAAGTATAACCTTTTACAAAGCACTCCGTATCTAACAAAAAAAAATACCTATGGAACCTCTTATCATTGTTGGAACAAACTACACTCCAAATGTTGTGTTTAATGTTGATGGGAATTTAAAAATAACCGGCAGATCGCTTCCGGAGGATACTGCAAAGTTCTATGAACCTGTTATTTACTGGGTTTCAGAATGTATTCTGAAGTCGATAATTATTACGGTTAGGCTTGACTATATGAATAGCAGCAGCGCTCATCAGATAAGTAAGTTTTTAATGGCAGTCAAAAGCAATCCTTTCATAAAAGAATGTTTGGTTGAATGGTATTACGAAGCGGATGATGAAGATGGTTTGGATTTTGGAAAAGAGTTGGAGTTTATTACTGATTTTAAGTTTAACTTTTATCAGTATGCCGAATCATTAAGATAGTATAAGGTTTCAAAATTATTAATGAGAAAACCCCTTAAATGATTATTTTTCAAGGGGTTTTCTCATTTCATGTTATTTGAGTTTTTGAACAATTTCAATTAGCTTATGATAATGCTTCTCGGAGACTGGTGTTAAAGGTAACCGAACCACATTTTCTATTAATTTTTGCTGATGCATAATCGCTTTTACACCTGCCGGACTTCCTTCGGTAAATAAAGCGCCAATCAATTCTAGATAAGCATAATGTATTTTTCTTGCAAGTGGATGATTACCACTCATAGCTTCTTCAACCATGGTCGAAAAATCTAAAGGAAACGCATTGGCAACTACAGAGATAACTCCTGTGGCTCCAAGCAAAAGCATTGGTAAGGTTAAAGCATCATCACCCGAAATAACATCAAAACCAGTTGGTTTATCACGTAGTATTTCCATAATTTGTTGCATGTTACCAGAGGCTTCTTTTACGGCAACCACGTTTTTAAAATCATGAGCAAGAGATACTATTGTTTCGGTATTCATATTAACACCTGTCCTGCCGGGTACATTATACATAATTACAGGCAACGGACTTACCAGAGAAATAGCTTTAAAATGTTCGTATATTCCTTTCTGGTTGGGTTTGTTATAGTAGGGTACAACGGATAAAATACCGTCAATTCCATTAAAAGTAACGTTTTTTATACCGTCAATTACATCCTGAGTATTATTACCACCAATACCAACAATTACGGGAATACGTTTCGATGTTGCTTTTACTACAGTGTTGATCACTTCAGTTTTTTCGTTGTGAGTTAATGTAGCCGCTTCCCCGGTTGTACCAAGAACGACAATATAATTAACCTGACCCTTAATGCAATGCTCAACTACACGTTCCAATGCCGGATAATCAACACTGTTATTAGTGTTAAAAGGTGTGATAATGGCCACTCCTGTGCCTGTAAATTTAGTATTTGACATGCAATTATAATTAAAATATGTTTTTCAGCACGCAAAAATAATTCAAAATTCGGAATTGCAAAGAATCAGTCTGAAAATAGACAAAATGGAAGACAATTCTTAATTTGGGCGGTTTATTAGATTGATATATTTTTTTATGTGATCGAGAAATGCTTCAAGATTTTGGTTTCCATTTAGTTCAAACATCAGATCATAACTATTATGGTCTTCAGTAAAGCGGCCAATTTTAAATTTCGATTTGGACAACCGGGCGATAAACTCCACAGGAAAAAGATCAGTTAAACTTAAATCGAAAAGCAGATCGAATGGTTTGTCAATAAAATCGATTACTACCGGGGTTTTAGGAATCATGATCCAGTTAAGTTCTTTTCTGGAGAAAAGGTTAATGCCTTTCCAAAAGAGAAAACTTTCAGGAATAATCTTGTCATCGATATAGCCTAAAACGTATATCTGTATTTTATAATTACTTAAATAGCTTAGGAATTGTTTAATTAATTCAAAGCTTGTTTGGTCGGTTGGATTGAAAAGTATTCCAGCCGTCTTTGCAGTTTCGAGATTATGTCCTTCGCGTACCCGTTTTAAATTATGTAATTTTTTACTTAAAAAATATTTCCCAACTTTTAGTTTAAGGTTGCTCACAAAATTCACTATTAGATTTTTTGAATAAAATTATGGTAAAGTTGATAAAATCCTGATAATTATTCAATCATTTTGATAAAATCGTTTTCGTTAATTATCGGAATATTTAGTTTTCTCGCTTTATCCAGTTTGCTGGGGCCAATTTTATCGCCAGCTAAAAGGTAATCGGTTTTGGGCGAAATAGAAGAAATGTTCCTGCCTCCATGTAATTCAATCAGATGTTTCATTTCTTCACGGGAATACCGCTCAAAGTTGCCGGATATGATAATACTTAAACCTGTAAGCTTGTCGGAAATCCTGCTCTCAGCATTCTCTTTTACAACTAATTGAATGCCGGCAGCCCTCAGGTCTTCCAATATTTGACGATTTTTTTCATCGGAGAAATAAGCCATAATACTTTGTGCAATTCGCTCGCCTATTTCTTCGGCTTCAATAAGCTCTTCCGTGGATGCATCTATTAATGAATCAATGCTTTTAAAATGTGCGGCCAGCTTCTTTGCTACTGTTTCGCCAACAAAACGAATTCCCAAGGCAAATAAAACCCTTGGAAAGGGTACCTGTTTTGACTCTTCAATACTTTTTATCAGGTTTTCGGCAGATTTTTCAGCAAACCGGTCTAAAGAGAGAAGTTGTTGCTTTGTAAGCTGATATAAATCGCTTACCTTGTTAACCAATCTATTACGGTATAATAGTTCAGCTGTTGCCTCGCCGGCATTAATATTCATGGCGGCTCTACTAATGAAATGTTCTATTTTACCGGTTATTTGAGGAGGGCAGCCATTGTCGTTGGGACAGTAAAAGGCCACTTCGCCTTGGGTTCGAATCAAAGGAGTATTGCATTCGGGACAATATTCAATGAATTTTAATGGTTGGCTGTTCAAGTTACGGTTGGCAATATTAACTCCAATTATTTGAGGTATAATTTCACCGGCTTTCTCAACAAATACCATGTCGTTAAGTCGAACATCGAGTAAAACTATCTGATCGGCATTATGCAGTGATGCTCTTTTTACGGTTGTCCCGGCAAGTTGAACGGGTTCGAGATTTGCCACTGGAGTAACAGCGCCCGTTCTTCCAACCTGAAAATCTACCGATAGAAGTCGGGTTTCAGCTTGTTCGGCCTGAAATTTATAGGATATTGCCCACCGGGGTGTTTTGGATGTAAATCCCAATTTTCGTTGCTGAACTAATGAGTCTACTTTAACTACTATTCCGTCAATATCAAAGGGTAAATTTTTTCGTTCAACATTCCAGTATTTAATGAACTCGTAAACATCTTCAATTGAGCTGCATCGCTTTAGATAGGAGGGAACTTTAAATCCCCATTTGCGTGCAATTTCCAAATTTTGAAAATGGGAAGATGTTGGTAAGCCCTCACCAACAATGTAATATAAAAAACAATCAAGTTTTCGCCTGGCAACTAGTGATGAATTCTGAATTTTTAATGTTCCCGAGGCAGCATTACGAGGATTAGCAAATGGTTGTTCACCATGCTGAATTTTTTCCTCGTTTAACTTTTTAAAAACAGAATGGGGCATAATTATTTCACCACGAATTTCAAAAAAGGCTGGAAAGCCCTCGCCAAATAATGTAAGTGGAATACTTCGAATAGTTTTTACATTGGCCGTAACATCGTCTCCTTTTGTTCCATCTCCGCGGGTAATGGCGTGTTTTAATCGTCCGTTTTCGTAAGTGAGATTTATTGAAGTTCCATCATATTTGAGTTCGCACACGTATTCAAATGGCTCGTCGAGTGTTTTTTTTACACGGGCATCAAAATCTCCTAATTCCCCCTCATTGTAGGTGTTTCCTAATGATAGCATTGGATATTTGTGCTCAAGCTGATAGAATTCTTGATTTATATCATTTCCAACACGTTGAGTAGGGCTGTGGGGGTCAGCAAATTCCGGAAATTCACCTTCAAGTTTTTCCAGCTCCTTCATAAGTTTGTCGAAGTCGAAATCGCTTATAATTGGTTCCGAAAGAGTATAATAGTGATAATTGTGGGTCTCAAGTGTATTTCGGAGAAAAGTAATTCGGTCAAGGGCTTCATTATGATTCATTATGTTGAAAATTTTAATGGATATGCAAATATACAAGAAAGTACCAAGAAATAAGAGCTAAGTTCGGCTCGGGCTATGCCTTAGTTTACCATATAAAAGCAGGCAGAGCCTGCAAGGATATATTCGACTTAGGCACAGCCTAAGCCGAACGGACTACACTTTAAGCCGAACGGGGGATAGTCTAAGCCTTAATGGATGTGCGAGTTAAAAAATCGGATAAGTCTGGGTCATCGGCAACCGTAAAAAACATGTTTGTATAATTGAAAATATAAATTAATTTTGCATCGAATTTCGGCTTCGAGGTTTATTTCTTATAAACTTTGGATGAAAAGGGAATCAGGTGAAAATCCTGGACAGTACCCGCTGCTGTAAGTTCCGGTTCCGATGTAAATCGGTATCCACAGCCTGACAACTCAGGCCACTTTTAGTTGAAAAGCTAATGGGAAGGCTAGATCAGGTGGAACAAGTCAGAAGACCTGCCAAAATTTTGATTCAATTTGTAGCTTTCGGGGATAAAAGCATAGAATTCAGATTCTTATCTAGATTCTTTCTGTTTATTTTATTTATTCCGCTTGTTACAGATAATTTTTGTTTATCATAAATTGTTTGTAATGAATCGTTTTGTTTGGATGGTGTTTTGTTTTGTTCATACAATTATTGTATCAGGACAAAATCAAAAAGGAATTTCTGATACTATTTTTCAGATTCCTGAGGTTCTGTTTTCAGTGAATCGGATTGATAATTTTTCAACCGGTAATAAAGTTCAAAGGATTGATAGCGCTTTATTAAGTAGTTATTCTACTACCAATCTTGGCCAGGCATTGTCTGCTTGCACGGGAATACAAATAAACTCATATGGGACAGGCCTAAGCAGTGTGTCTTTGCGCGGAACCGGCTCGAGCCATACGGCAGTTATTTGGAATGGCTTGAATATTCAGGACGTTCTTAATGGTGGTGTTGACTTTTCACTTATTCCAACAGGGTTTTTTGATAATATCAAAGTTCAATATGGCGGTAACGGCGCCTTGTTTGGAAGTGGCTGCATTGGTGGAGCCATCCATTTAAATAATACATTAGATTTTAATAGAGGCGTTAATGCTTCGTTTAGAACTGCTTATGGAAGTTATGGCCATTTTTATGAAGGATTGAATCTTTCGTATAGCAATAAGCTGTTTTCAGGGTATATAAAAGCATATTATAATAAGGCAAAAAACGATTATAAATTTAGAAACACAGAGGAGTTTGAAACGCCAACTCAAACCTTACATCATGCAGATTATAGTGAATATGGTGTTTTAGCAGGGGCAGCAGTTAAAATAAATGATCGAAACATTTTCGAAACTAGTTTTTGGTATTTAAATAACGACAAAAATGTAGGGCAAACTATGGTTGCTTCGAATTTATCTAATAATCAAAACCAATCATATCGTACGTCAACTACTTGGAAATATCGACTTAACTCACTTAATATCAATATTCGAAGTGGGTTTGTAGATAATGTTTTATTTTACAATCCTTTCAACTCGAATCTGCCAAACAGCAAACACCAGTCATTAAGTTTGGTTAACGAAGCCGAGCTAACCTTTAAACCCAATGAAAACCATCTTATTAACTTTGGTTTTAGTTATACCTTCGAGAAGGGGATATCCACCAATTTAAGTAACAACGCGCACCGAAACAGAATTTCTATGTTTTCCTCTTACCGTTTTAGCAGTAACAATACAAAATGGGTTATTGTAACCAGTTTCCGCGAAGAGTCAATGAATAAAATGGTAACCCCATTAACATTTACTTTCGGAATTGAACGTCAGATAACTCCACTTCTCCGGGTTAAAGGAAAGGTTTCCAAAAATTACCGAATACCTACTTTAAATGACTTAAACTGGAATTTCGATGGGTTTGCTAGAGGAAATCCTGACTTGAAGAGCGAATCAGGTTTTGGACAGGATTTAGGAATTGTATTTAATAAACAATTCCAGACTTTTACTCTCGGATATGAGTGCAGTGGTTATAGTAATATTGTGAATGGCTGGATTCTCTGGCACCCAAACGCAGATAATATTTGGACACCGGATAATGTAAGCAAAGTTTGGGCGAGAGGCATTGAGCAGGATCTGTCATTTAAATTTACATTCTCTCGTTTAACTATAAAGCCGTCTGCCTCTTATTCGTATACCCGATCCACTAAGATTGTAGCTGACATCCCTGACGATGATGCTTTCCATAAACAGTTAATTTATATACCGATCCATAAAGCCGGCTTTAAAATGTTTATGGAATATGACGGTTTCTCTTTTTATTATGGACAAAATTTTATGGGGAATCGGTATACTTTGGTCAATAACAGCAAATATGTAAATGCATTCTCGGTAGGCGATATCAGTTTATCAAAGGTAATTACAATACGAAATCAGCAGGTAAACTTTACATTTTTAATGAATAACGTGTGGAACACAGTGTATCAGGTGATGCAGTATTACCCCATGCCATTTCGAAATTATCAAATTAGTATTCAGTTAAACTTTAAATAAAATTTTTATGAATCTTAAGCCTTTATTATTTCTTTACCTTTCGGTCTTAACTTTTTTTTACTCATCTTGTAAAAAAAATACTGATCCTCCGATCAAAATTGTAGTGGATTCAGTCAAAGTTGTTCCTCCTGGCAGATTTCTTCATGGTATATTTATTGTACATGAAGGACAATTTGGTTTTGGAAATTCAAGCATTAGTTATTTCAATCCTGATAGTTCTCTCATTATGAATGATCTGTTTACAACAATAAATAATCGTTCTTTGGGAGATGTTGCTCAGTCGATCAGTTATTTTAATGGTAAATTTTATATTGTAGTCAATAATTCGAATAAAATTGAGATCGTTGATCAGAATTTTTATTCTACCGGTGTAATTACTAATATGATAGAATTGCCTCGTTACATGTTGAAAATTAATAATAAAAAAGCATATGTAAGCCAATGGGGATCGAGCGGAAAAGGAAATATTGCTATTATCGATTCGGCAACAAATAGTGTGATAAATAGGATACCTCTCGGGTTTGGACCTGAAAAAATGATTTTATATAACAACTTTGTTTATGTATGCAATGAGGGCGGTTTTACCAATGACAGTATAATTAGTGTTATTGATATCTCCACCGACAAGGTTGTTACATCAATAAAAGTGGGTTATAATCCAACCTGTATTCAGATAGATAAAAATAATAAAATCTGGGTTCTTTGCAAAGGGATGTGGAAAAGCGACTGGAGCTCTCTTGATAAAAAAGGGTCTCTGGTACAGCTGGATCCGATTGATAATACCGTTAAGTCAACCATTGAATTGTCGTCAGCCTATACTCAACCTGAATCATTGGGGTTGAATCAGTCGAAAGATAAACTGATTTTTAACTATGACAGCAAAGTGTATGAACTTAGCATTACTTCCTCATTGCCAGAGGTTAAAATAAACCATTCTTTTTATAAGCTGGGTGTAAATCCTGCAAACGGAGATGTATACGCGACCGATACAAAAGATTTTAAATCAAGTGGGTGGTTGTTTAGGTACAACAAATTGTATTTGAAAGTCGATTCTTTTAAAGTAAGTATCCTCCCCGGAGAGATAATGTTTAATTGATAAAAATGCAAATAACCTCGCTGGGGATTTAATTGATCCGTATTTGGCTGTAAACTTATTGTTATCTTTGACGTACAAATGGAATAAAATTTGAAAATGAATTACGAATAGTATTCCCATTTTACGCTTTGCTGCAATAATTCAATCTTATATGTGTTGTTAACTTATGGCTAAATATTTACTTCAGGCGGCAAAGAAAATCTATATTGCATTATTACTTATCATGGTTTTTATAACAGGTTATTCACAGATTAGCGAAGTAGCTGTGCCTTATAGCATCACATATAAACTTAAACCAATTAAGGAATTTACAAATTTACCTGTTTTTGATAAATCAAAAATGATTCAGGAGGATGAAAATGAGCGCATGCATGGTAATAAACAACATCGTTTTGCAAAAAAGATACCTGTCGCTTTTAACCCATATTCTTCCGGTGTTTGGGATAACACCGACGAAGGTAGGGTGTGGAGGTTAGGTATAAAATCAAAGGATGCATATTCATTGTATATTGTATTTGAAAGATTTAAACTAAATCCTCAGGTGAAATTGTTTGTTTATAATGAAGATATATCCGAATTTGCAGGTGCCTTTACATCTGAAAATAACAGTGAAAATGACGTTTTTGCTATTGCGCCAATTCCCGGCGAAATTCTTATTGTTGAAATGAATGTTCCCTTTGGAGTTTCTGATTTTGGACAATTAGAACTAACAGAGGTCTGGCATGATTACCGGAACGAATTCGGCAAATCCAAATTAAAATCAGGGGCTGGTTTGTCTCAAAGCTGCAATGTTGATATAAGTTGCAATGCCGGAGCTAACTGGCAGGTTGAAAAGAATGCTGTTTGTAAGCTTATTACCGGAGGAGAAATGTGCACAGGCTCACTCTTAAACAATACTGCAGGTTCAAAGATTCCTTATTTTCTTACTGCACAGCATTGTATAGGAACTGCACAGTTAGCCGCAGGGGCAGTGTTTTATTTTAACCTCGAAAAACCTTTTTGTGGGGCCGTTGATGGTAAACCATCGAAAACTCTTTCCGGATCAAAGCTAATAGCAACAACTCCTGGAAAGCTTGATTTTTCGTTAGTTAAACTAAACCACTTCCCTCCAATAACATACAGGCCATACTTAGCCGGATGGGATCGCTCACCCGGGAATCCGCAAAACGGCGTTTGCATCCATCATCCAAATGGCGATGTAAAGAAAATATCAATCGAACAACACCCGTTAACTACTGGAAATTACGTGGATAATACAGTGCATTATGATGCTTACTCGCACTGGAAAGTTGCCCATTGGGAAATTGGGACTACAGAAGGTGGTTCTTCAGGCTCTCCAATTTTCAATAGTGCCCATCAGATATTTGGCGATCTTACCGGAGGTGATGCAAGTTGTACCAATTCGGTGAATGACTATTTTACGAAGTTGTCATTGTCCTGGTCAACGTATCCCGATTCTGCCAATCAATTGAAACCTTGGCTTGATCCAGTTAACATGGGAGTTTATTCCATTAGTGGTCTTGATCCATATGGGTTTACTGATTTGATGTGTGATACTTCCTGGAATATTTCGAAGTCAGAACAGCTTCAGGTATCAAATGCGGGCTTATCTTATGGCTGGTTATCGGGGCAAAACTCGAGGCATGATATGTTATTTGCCGAAAAGTTTTATGCTCCTACTTCCATTCAACTTCCGGGCATTTTTCTTAATGTTGCTAAATCGTTTAATTCAAACTCATTTTCGTACATTACTATTAAAGTATGGAAAGGAAACGCTTTGCCTACTTCGGAATATTATAGTAAAGATTACTATATTAAATACTTACAAAAAAATGCAATTAATTTTGTTGAATTTGATTCCATAGTAAACATATCCGGTAGTTTTTTTGCCGGCTATAAAGTTTATTATAATACCCCGGTGGATACATTCGCAGTTTTTCAGGCTGCAAACAGAGGCATTTCCGGAACATCAACTATGTATGTGAATGATGGTAGTACATGGCATAATATTAACGAAGTGACTAATCCAAAGATCAATACCTCCCTGGCTATTGGTATAGTTGGATGTAATGGGCTCGATCCTTCGTTACGGGTCATAGAAAATAACAGGAACTCCTTAAAAATTTACCCTAATCCCTGTTCGGGGGTTGTTATGGTTAGTTTTACCGGCGATATGATCGGAAATCCCACCTGTGTTGATTTAATGGGAAGGTCAATACCTATTGATTTTGAGAAGGTTGAGAATGGGTTGGTGATTAATTTAAAAAATACTTCGGCTGGTATCTATTTTCTTACCTTGAATACCAGAGAAGATAGATGGAGTGGTCGTTTTGTTGTTATCAATAATTAAAAAATCCATGATTAAACATTCGCTTTTTTTCATTGCCGCTTTTACTGTGTTAATAAGCTGCAATTCAACTAATAATAGCCCATCTTCAAAAACCGGAGGATTGTCTTTCGATACTATTAAATACGCTAAAGGGTTTACTATTAATAACATTGGGCAAATTAAAGTATTAAGTGTATTTAACCCATGGGAAGGCGCCAGGGGTGTGGTATATAAATATGTATTGTGCTCCAAAAGTGAGCATTTACCTGATTCGTTAAAAAAGTATCAGGTGATTTACACACCGGTTCACAGAATTATATGTCTGTCAACGACACATGTTGCATTGCTTTCTTTCATCAACAGACTAAATACCATGGTTGGTGTAGCTGGACCCCAATTTGTTTCCAACCGTGAGGCCCGAAAGCTGATTACCGCGGGGAAAATACTTGATGTTGGTTACGACCAGGCTTTAAATTATGAAGTGATTGTGAGTCTTAAGCCCGATTTGGTATTGGCTTACGGGGTTAATTCGGAGACAGCCAGTGAGTTTAAAAAGCTTGAAAACCTTGGCATTAAAGTTGTTTTAAATGGCGAATATTTGGAGTCGTCGCCTCTTGGTAAGCTTGAATGGATCAAATTTTTAGCTGCATTTTATGGACTTTCGAATGAAGCAAATAAAGAATTTACCAAGGTTGAGCAGAAGTACCTGGGATTATTGCACATGTGTGATAGTATAAAGGAAAAACCAAATATTCTTTGCGGTATACCATGGAAAGGTGTTTGGTATGTACCAGGCGGTGATTCGTATGCGGCACAGATGATAAGAGATGCTGGCGCTAATTACTTATGGAGTGAGTCTATGCAAAAGGAGAGTATTCCTCTCAATTTTGAAAAAGTGATTGAACGTGCAAATAGCGCTGATATATGGATAAATACCGGATCGGCAAACCATCTGAAAGATATTCTTTCTGAAGATAATCGTTTGGGTAGCATACGTGCGTTTAAGCAAAAAAATATTTTTAATAGCAATGCTTTGACAAACAGCACTGGAGGTAATGATTTTTGGGAGTCGGGCATCGTTAATCCGGATATTATTCTCAAAGATTTAATAAAAATTTGTCATCCCCAACTTTTACCTGAACATTCCTTGGTTTATTACAAAAAGTTAGAGTAAATTTAAGCCATTAACCATTAAAATATAAGCTATGGCCAGCAGAAGAGCATTAAAAAAGAGCATTAATAATCTGACTTTTGAGTTGGTTTCTGAAAGTTATACGTTTAAACTTTTTCATCCGGAAAAGAAACATGATAAAACTGATCAGACCATGCAAAATTTGGTTCAGATGCGTAATAATTTGATTAATAAGATTAATAATCCAATGGAAAAGCAAAACTTTAAAAAGAACAGGAAACATTTCCGAAGCATTGTAAAAGAGTTAAATACTATGGTTTCCTTAATGGATAATATTGGTTAATCCTTTTATTTTGATTTTAAAACATGATCGAATGGGTTGTTTTCATTAAATAACCCATTCATTTTTTAAAACCGCAACCCCTTAAAAAGGGTATATCCGGATTCATCCTCATGTTAAACCTTCTTTTTAAGATGAGTGGTAAGGTAAAATAGAAGAAAATACAATACATACTTCTAATTTATTTAAAGTTTCAAATTTTTATGGCAATTCATTTGCGATCCCAGAAATATTTCGTTTTATTTTTGATATTATCTGTTCTGGTGGTCATTTTTTTTATCGCTGACTTGTTTTTTGGTTCGGTTCAAATTCCCTTTAAAAATATCTTACAGGCTTTAATTTTTCAGGATGCAGGAAAAGATGAATGGAATTTAATTATCCTTAATTTTAGATTGCCAAAAGCAATAACAGCAGTTTTAGCTGGCGCTGCATTAAGTGTAAGCGGGTTACAGATGCAAACCATGTTTCGTAATCCATTGGCAGGTCCCTATATTTTGGGAATCAGTTCTGGCGCCAGCCTTGGCGTTGGCATTGTGTTGCTTGGTTTCTCCGCTTTTTTTGGCATTCAAACAGGTGGTATGTTTGCAAATTGGATCATTGTAATAGCCGCATGGTTAGGAGCGGCATTTGTACTGTCTTTTATTTTTTTAATTTCATTGAGAGTTAATGATGTAATGACTATTTTGATTCTTGGAATCATGTTCGGTAGTGTTTCCACAGCCATAGTAAGTGTTCTTCAGTATTTTAGTAACGAGGTGTTGCTCAAATCATTCTTAATCTGGTCAATGGGCAGTTTAAGCAACGTAAGCGGAAGTCATTTGGCGGTTTTGATTCCTTCGGTACTTTTTGGTCTGTTAATAGGATTGCTGACAATAAAAATGTTGAATTTAATGCTTTTGGGTGAAAATTATGCCCGCAGCATGGGACTGAATGTTCAACTTTCACGTTTTATCATATTTTTAAGCACAAGTATTTTGGCGGGAAGTATAACCGCATTTTGCGGACCCATTGGTTTTATAGGTACTGCCGTTCCTCATGTATGCCGTATGTTATTTAAAACCAGTGACCAGAAGGTTTTAATGATTGGCAGCATTTTAGTAGGTTCATCCGTTCTACTTATTAGCGACTTAATTTCTCAATTACCCGGGAATGGAGTTATTCTACCCATCAATACAATTACGTCTTTGCTTGGAATTCCGATTGTGGTTTGGATAATTTTTAAAAATCAAAGAATAAGCTCTATATGAATCCCATTATTCGCATAAGGGATCTTTCGGTGGGGTATCAGGATGGACCTGAAAAAAGAAAGGTGCTCAGCAATCTGAATTTCAGTGTTATGCCAGGTGAATTAATTGGAATAATAGGCCAAAATGGGATTGGTAAAAGTACATTGTTACGGACCTTAACCAGATTACAACAACCAATAACAGGGGAGATATTGATTCAGGATAAAGATATTTCAGGATATAATCGCACAACCTTTTCACAAAAAGTCAGCTTCGTTTCTACCGAAATAGTTAAGCTTAATCATTGTACCGTTCACGATCTGGTTGCATTCGGAAGGTCTCCTTACACAAATTGGTTTGGTAAATTCAGTCAAAAGGATGAAAACATCATTAATGAAGCAATCGAAATGGTTGGTCTTTCTTCTTTGGCGTCCAGAAATATTAATCAGATTAGCGATGGAGAACGCCAACGTGTTATGATAGCCAGAACATTAGCCCAGGATACCGACATTATAGTACTCGATGAACCCACAGCATTTCTTGATTTGCCTAATAAATTTGAAGTCATTCATTTGTTAAGCGAACTTACTCGTAAAAAAGGAAAAACTATTCTGTTTTCATCTCACGATTTGACCATTGCAATGAAGGAAGCCGACAAGTTATGGTTGATAATGCCCGATAAATTTATTGATGGATCGCCTGAAGATCTTGTTTTACAGCATAAAATTTCTGATATTTTCAAACAATCCCGGTTAAAGTTCGATCCAAAAAAAGGGGACTTTAGTATCAGGCGAAAACAAGTAGGTTCATGCAAACTTACAGGTAAAGGGAATGCATTTATATGGACAAAACGTGCATTGGAACGTCTTG
>JANXXY010000419.1 GCA_025350365.1 Bacteroidales bacterium
TGCCGATTTTGTTAAGTGCTTATAAATAATTGATTGCTAAGCTGCTTGCCGATTTTGAGAACTCTGTATCTTTAAAGATTCTCGTTCTTGCTCGAGAATTCGACGACCTATTTTTTTAAGGTTATAGGCACATACTTCTAACCCGATGTATCGGGTATAGCTTCGTAAGCCGTGATCTGAACAACGGTCTAATCCACGGTGTTCCAATTCGTTAATGTTCGACTCAATGGCACTGTGTTTATTTTTTAATCTCTTGAAGGGTTTGCTTTGTTCTTCTTCATCCTCCTGCTTGCTGCGTCGACCTAGTTTGGGCATTATTACATTTGGAATTACTAACTGCAATAGTTGCTTGTTATCTCTGTTCCAAAAGCCTTTATCGACGCTCCACGAATTAATATTATACAACAATAAAAGCCTGTAAGCCAATTTAATAAGTATGTCTCTATCTTGTTGGTCGTGCATTATTAGATGGTCAACGATAAGATTAAATTGATCGGTTGTGATCGATAATTTTTTGCCTAACTCAACACTTGGGCGTGATTTACCTTTTTTTACCCATTCAGTAAATGTTTCGAATACAGAGAATAGCTTGTCGCTATGGGCTATTTCTTCTTTGTTAATAATGCGTCTTTCAACCAAAACGATATGTTTTTTCATTAGTATCATGAAATGCTGCAATAGATAAAATCTCTATATCTCGATTTAGCTCCACAAATGGAATAGCAAAATTACATATACACTCTATAAACATGATTATGATATTGTTCAAAGTACTTACCTAACTCAACTTTATAAGAATTTAATATTTGGTCGATTTTTTCGTTCTGGTGAATGCAATTCATGTTTTTAAGCTATCAATTTATCAAAGACATGTTTCTTTTTAATATAATCCGATATGAGAGAATCAATGGTGTCATCCTTCTATAACTTTGTTAACCATTCGATTAGTTCTGGTTTTATAGCTTCGTGTTACATTTTTTTCAAATTTGCGAAAAGGCATCTATTTTAAAAATAACATACTAAAACCCAAATTATCAATATTTAACAATATTTGAATTAAATTTCTAAGCAAATTACAATGGATAAGATTGAATATTTTTGTCAAAAAAGAGAAACAATATGTATCCTATATTAATCTATTATTGATATTTACAAAGGTATACTATTGACAGATTGAAGGGTAAGATTAATTTGAATTGAGAAGAATGAGGTTTTTTAAATTCAAAAAACACTTTTCTCATAAACTAAATTATTTCAAGATTAATCCTTTTTTCAAGAAATGTAATCATTTCATTTAAAGTATTTTGCTTTTGAATATCATAAATCCTGACATGATGAATATCGGAATCGGTTTTAATGACCAAAATTTTGGACCTTTTAAAAGATTGAAGGACACAATAAGTACCAAATGCAAGAAAAAATAAAGGTGCAACTATGACCATCGCAAGACTTTTACCCATTTGGAATGATCCGAACTCTCCAAAAATCGGAAATTCTGTTAGCAGAAATTTTACTGCAATAAATAGCAGAAATACTCCGAATAACAAGGTGATCAGTCTGTTTTTCAACAAATATCCATCTGTTAGTTCTATTCTTTGAATCTGATCGTAAGCAATATGCTTGTATGCAAATTTGCTTCTTAGTAAGTCAATTCCGGTTTCGTTAATGTTTAGGTAATCGCTTGAAAAATCATTCATAGAAATATAGAATTATCAATTTGTAAAATTCCTTTTAATTCCTTTATCATTAACCACATGCAGGAAACCCCAGTTTCCATATATCATCCCAAATAATATAACCTTCGAAACCAGCAATTCGAATATGTACATAACCCTTAACTCCTTCGAAAAATTTAATAGTCATACCCTTTTTTAGATATAATACTTTTGGTTGTATAAGTGTATCCGGTTTAGAGTACAATTTAATCCAATCACTATTGTACTGATCTTTTGTTATTTCTTTTAAGGTAGTATAATTACCTGGCTCAACACTCAAAGGTATTTTGTCGAGTTCAACTTCTTGGAAATAAATATCCTGACTTATTCCTTCATTTTGTAATAGTGAATATCCCAAAGTGTTAAAGCCGCAGTTTCCAGTTGATTGTAAATATTCTAAGGATGGTATACAACCAGCACAGTTTTTAGAATTGGAAGAAGAGGAACTGGAAATTAAGTCATTTTTTGATTTAACCCATTTAATATTAAATAATGAGTTATTAGAGAATTTTTCGTAAGTGCGAATCACGCCTGTATAAGGAACAATATATCCGATACTATTAAATCCAAATATTTGAACATCATCACCACATGATCCACAAGTGGGAACAGAACTATAATGAACTAGTAATTCGTTTCCAATGCCCTTTAAATATATTGTATCAACGGAAAAGTTTAGTTCTCGCTCCTGATCCGCAGGATAGTTCTTTTTGTAAAGAACTTTACCTTTTACATCATTGATTGTAATTGAGCAATCCGTTTCATTCCAACCAAATTTTACATCTTTTTTAAAAGTAGCTCTTTCAACATTAATATTGACGTTTTTAGTGGTGTTGTTGAAAGTTATTTTTTTACTACCTAAAGACCTGTATTTAATATATGGATAAATCGTATCAGTTTGAGAATAAAGTGATGGTGTTATTAATGAGATAATTAAAAGTAGGAGTAGTGTTTTTTTCATAATGGAATGTTGTTACTCAAGTTAGGTCGTTGGTAATTTCACTTCTGAACTCAAAGATATAAACCTAT
>JANXXY010000439.1 GCA_025350365.1 Bacteroidales bacterium
CCACTTCACCCTCAAGCTTCACCAATGCCTGAGTTTCATAGCCAGGGGAACGGCGAATAAATACCTGGTCGAATGGTTGAAGGGTAAATTTGGAGGCATCTCCTGTGAGTTTAAGATCCTGACTAATTTGGAATTGAAATATCTCGGCAATCTTGTCGGATGAATTCTCAGCCATCACATTTTTTATTCGACGGGCTACTTCCAGACGGGCATATGATGCTGATTCCAAAAGTCCGCCACAGCGAACAATAACATCCTCGATAGTGGAGTTAGCGACAAATGGGTAGATACCAGGTTTCTTCACTTCTCCATCAATCTGCAGGGTAAACTCTTCTTTCAAATCAAATAAGGAAGGTATCCATATAATATCTTCACGCTGAAGCAAAATATCATTAGCTGACCCTGCCAGAACTGCTCCCAAATCAATAGAAAGAACTTCCATGGTGAGATCTTCTCTGGTACGATAGATGGTGGCCCGGTTTTTAAAAGCATCGCCGCGAAGACCATCCGCCTTGTCAATCAATTGTTTCAATGTAATTCCATTTTCCACTGCAAAAATACCTGAACGATACACAGCTCCTTTTATCTCTACCCTATTTTCAAAACGGTTGAGAACTGAATCTACTGTTACCTCATCACCATTATACAATTTAAAAGTATCAGCGTTCAAGGCTGCTACATCAAAAACTTTGTTTTCACGACCGGTTTTACGAATTACCTTCATACGCTGAGAGTATGCTTTTCCGGTAAAACCACCCGCAAAATATACCAAATCTTTCAACGATTCACTTGCTTTTACATCATACAATAATGGTCGTTTTACTTCGCCTTTTACCTCAACACGATTAAAATAGGGATTTATAAAAATCACATCCTGATCCTGTAATCGAATATTATCCTTTTGTTCGCCTTTCAATAAATAATCATAAAAATCAAGATCGGCTATGGTTTTATTATCCCGAATTAACCGAACACTTCTGAGTGTTCCATTTAAAGCAGGCCCACCAGCAGCGTAGAGGGCATTAAATACAGTGGCAAGGGATGGCAAGGTATATGTTCCCGGTATGCTGATATCCCCTACGATATTTACTTTGATGCTGCGCACAGCACCCAGGCTGAGTTTCAAAGAGGTATTTCCGGCTCTCAAACCGGCATAGATTTTACTCAGTTCTTTCTTTAGTTTAAAGCCAGCCTCCTCAATAGTTAGTCCATTCAGATAAACAGGTCCGATGTTACTGATAATGATATTTCCTTCGGGATTAATCTTTTCCTGATAGGTTTGTTGGGAAGCGCCCCATATGTCGATAATGATTTCGTCACCAGGGCCAAGAACATAATTTTGAGGAGTGGCAATATTTAAATTTGGTTCAAACGACAGTTTTTTATTCTTGAAAATTGCAAAACCAAATATTTTATCTTCAGGTCGCACCTCTTTTTTAATTTTCTTTTTTCCCAACGTTCCAAAAAGGTCAGTCTCACCGTTTGTTTTAGCCAGTTCAATGGAATCTTCAATTTCCGTTTGTGTTTTTCCTTCGAACAAGCGATTCTTATTACCTACCTTATTTTCATCTGTGGAAGAATAGCTTCGGGTTCGATCGCGAAATTTATCGTTGTCCGATGTGGATGCTTTACCATTCCGTAACTTTTCAATTCTTTTTCGAAGTTTTTCAACTTCCGTAGCGGGCATTCCCCTTTGCAAAGCAGCAGCTTCAAGTTGTTGTTCAGACATTCCTGTTTCTTCTGCTTTTTTATAGAACGAAGCAACCTGCTCATCGGTGAGCTGATCGACCTGTATTTGGCTCAAATCAGTTTGAGAAACGGCAGAATTTTGCGCGTACGTCAAAAATGGAGAAATTGATAAACACAAAACTAGTATTATTCGAATGTTCAGGCGGCCAAATATCATATACATCTATTTAAAACGATAATTTTAAGTTTTTATTCTTAAAATTGTCGGGCAAAATTAAAACATTTAGTATATTAATCCCAACAAAAAAACTGGGCGAAGTTAATAAAATAAGAAAAACGAAAATTAAATGCCGCTATTAATTTGACTTTTATGAAAATTCGGAAAGACTCTGTTTTTGTATAGCTTTTATTATATTTGCCGTATTGTAAATTTGGGTTGTTAGCTCAGTTGGTTTAGAGCATTACCTTGACAGGGTAGGGGTCACTGGTTCGATTCCAGTACAGCCCACAAATTAGTTGTTCCGACTTTAAGTCAATAGCGAATTAATAAAGATTTGTAATTCTTTTGATTAGTTTTATTACACCTTCTTTTAATCGCTGAATTTCTATTGTTTCAAAAAAATTTAGGATAAACAATATTATCGGAAATCCAATTAAAATTACAATACCCACCAAGGCATGAATCCAGAAGTTATCAATATTCAAAAATTGATGCAATTCAAAGAATATAATTGTATTCGGGTATCTGATAATCAAAGAATCAATAGTATCCCCTCTGAAGTGATTACTGCGTCTGTTATCCTTCAACGTGCGGGTATTACTTCTATTGATTTTCTCGTAGATACAAATTGTGGAATGAACCTTGGATTCGGATTTTTTTCTGTAAGTTCTCATTTATCTTTATCTACTTATGCACCACTGTTAAATAATGATAAATTCATTTTTATTGGTTCAAAGATGTATTTGAAATCCAATAAAGAATATGCTGTAGTAAAAAACTAC
>JANXXY010000451.1 GCA_025350365.1 Bacteroidales bacterium
GGGCTGCCAGAATAGAAAAACTAAAATAATGACAACTAAAATCTGAGTTAATACATAAATAATACATAAATCAATACATTATGAAGAATATACTTTTAATTTTTATCTGTTTTCCGGGATTTTTCACTTTGGTATCCGCCCAAAAGCCAGCAAATAGTAAAGCCGGGGTTATTTCATTCTCAGACTTTAAATACACTGATATTGGAGTGGCAACCAAGGTCGGAACAGCAAAAATCACAAAAGAAGAACTTGAAATTACAGCGGGTGGAGCCGACATTTGGGGAACACACGATGAGTTTCATTTCGGGTATAAAACGTTAAAGGGCGACTTCGATCTTAGCGTTCAAGTGATGAGCTTAAGTAAAGCAAATCAATATACAAAAGCTGGAATTATGGCTCGTGCCGATTTAAGCGATACCAGTCAGCATGTTTATTTTCAGATTTTCCCGGATAATAGTGCCCGCAATAAAAACAATGGTGGGTGCGAATTTCAATACCGATCGGTTAAAGGGGGAGACATGAAGGCTATATATCCTGACATGAAGACAGCAGGAAACCAGTTTGACGTTGCATTTCCAAACACCTGGATCAGGTTAAAACGACGCGGTGATATTTTTGAATCATACTTTAGCAATGATAATAAAAACTGGAAACTTTACTCAACATTCACCTTAATGATGCCAAATCAATTATACGTTGGTATAGCTGTAACATCTCATAATTCAGCAGATTACACAAAAACGAAATTGGCATCCGTAAAATTAAAAAATTAAAAAATCGCATAGTTCGATCTGTTAGGAATCAAAGGGGGATACCTTAGCGGGAAAAAATGTGAAAATAATAAGGGGTTAATGACCATCAGGATTATGAAGGAGATAGTATTCCTTTCTGGAGGTCTGTAATTTGTTCAAATTAGAACTCCTAAATTTGGTTAGATTAAATAAGGTAATAAGTTTTAGAAGCGGATTATGTGTTCTCCTACTAAGGTTAAAAGCTTTAAAATAAGTTTTTTAAACCTTAGTAGAAAGCAATAACACTTCTAAATAAACTTATTACCTGATTCATTATAGGACTATTTAATTTACGATACTATTATTTTAAATCTCTGATAATCAATATTTGGGTCAGGAGTTCTAAAATTACCTTTTTTGAAGTTGAATTGTTATATGCGTATATGAAATTCATAGGCCATGAACGATCAAATAAAATATTACGAGAACAAATTAAAATACGAAATGGATCCTTCCGATCTTTTCGATGCACTTAACAACAGCGAAAAGATAGTGGTAATAGATGCCCGTAAACCACAAGGTTTTGAATCGGAACATATACCCGGCGCCATTAATTTCCCACATCGCACCATGAATGAGGAATCAACAAAACAGTTAGACAAAAATATATTGTACGTAACGTATTGCGATGGAGTAGGTTGCAACGCTTCCACAAGAGCAGCATTGAATCTGACACAGCTAGGGTTTAAAGTGAAAGAGCTTACCGGAGGTATTAAATGGTGGAAATTCGACGGTTATGCAATTGAAGGCATCAAGGCAAAAAAAGATGGTATTCAGGTTAAATGCGCATGTTGATTTTGCCGCCGTAAAAAAATTGGTGTTCTAATGATATCAACTAATAAAGTTGTAATAATTTATTGATAATGTAAGTGATCAATTATCAATAAATAATATAATTACTTTGCTTTAATTTATGGTTGCATCTTTATTTGAGCTATTAATGAAATGAAAAATTAAAAGTTTAATAAACCTTTCAAAAAATATTACTTTTGGCACTGGTTTTAACAGTTAGCTTCTTATGGCATTCAATTCTCCTGAGGATAAATTAATTATCAGTCGATTGCGACAAGGAGATGTTATTGTATTTGAAAAGCTGTTCAAGTCGAACTACCGTAATCTTTGTCTCTATGCCGAAGAAATGGTTAGGGAAAAAGCGGCCGCCGAGGAAATTGTAGGTGATTTTTTTCTGAAATTCTGGGAAAACCGCGAAGCCATCACAATTCAAATTTCACTTAAATCTTATTTATATACAAGTATTTACAATAATTCCCTGAAATATCTGGAACATCTAAAAGTGCTTCATAAATATCGGGATTATGCCTCTTATATGCTAAATAATAAGGATCTATGGCAACCTTTATCTGCCAATTACCCCTTAGCAAACCTTATTTCGCAAGAAATTGTTGGAGAAATTGAAAAGGCGATTGAGGGTTTACCCGATCAGTGCCGTGAAGTTTTCAG
>JANXXY010000454.1 GCA_025350365.1 Bacteroidales bacterium
CTATCTCGTCGGCGTTCTCGATGGTATTCAAGCGGTGCGCGATGATGACCCGCGTCGTCTCCTTCGGCAGCTTCTCTAAGACCTCTTCGAGCATCTGCTCGGTTATGGTATCGATGTTGGTAGAAGCCTCGTCAAGTATAAGGAGTTCGGGTTTTCGCAATACAGTACGCATAAATGCTATCAATTGTTTTTGTCCCAAACTGATTCCATCGCCTGTGGTTTGAACTTTCGATTCCAGCCCATCGTCGAAACGACCTAACAGACTCTCCAGGCCAGATTCCTCAATCACTTTGGCAAATTGTCCGTTGGATAAACTCTTAAAGTCCGGATTGCCATATAAAATGTTGTCGCGCACAGTTCCGGTAAACAAAAATGGTTCCTGTAGGATAAACCCTATTTTACCCGTTCGTTCCTCGGGCTTGTATGAACGAATGTCTTTCCCGTCAAGCAGTATCGAACCTTTTGAGGCATCGTACAAGCGTGCAATCAAAGATGCTGTGGTAGTTTTGCCCCCACCGGTAGGTCCTACAAATGCATACGTTTTTCCGCGTTCCAGATCGAAACTAACGTGATGGAGCACTTCCTTTCCATTTGGATATTTAAACGATACATTTCGGAAAGAGAGGTAGGATGACGATGGTTCCAAAGTTGGATCGTCCACTACCAGAAGGTTGGTGTTGAGAGAAAGAATTTGTGAGATACGGTCCCAGCCTGCCATAGCCACCTGAAAACTTGACCAGAGCCCAGCCATATGCCTTAATGGGTTGTAAAAGTTATTTACATATGCCAGAAACCCTATCAAAAGACCGATGGAGAATTTGCCGGTCATGATCAGGTATATACCAAATGCCAATACGATAAGCTGGCCTATGTTTGACGACAACCCATATACCGGCGTAAAAATATTGTTGGCCAATCCGGCGCTTACCGATGTAGAATAGTTATTCTGATTAACATCGTCGAAACGTTTACGGAAGTAATCGCGGCGATTAAATGCAATAATGACCTTGAAGTTATTAAGGCTCTCCTGTATTTCGGCACTCAGACCACCCACACTTTTTAAATTGGCTGCATTTTTGCTTTTTACCCAGGGCGAAATTGCTTTTGTAAATATCCAAATGACTAATGCAGGCAGAAGAGCCGCAGCGCCTAGTTCGGGATTAATGCACAACAGAAAGATTCCGGCTCCCAGCATAGTAAAGATGCTGCTGATAAACTGCATAAGCGCTTGCGAAAAAAACTGATTCAACTTATCGGTATCGTTGTTGATACGCGAAATGAGATCGCCGGCTTTGTTTTGATTAAAAAAGTCGACAGGCAGTTCCTGAAGTTTATTAAACACCGCATTGCGTAAACTAAACAACATGCGTTGCCCAACACCACCCATCAATATCATTTGCAGATAATTGGTTACAAAAGCAACAATGTACATACCTAGTAAAAATCCCGAAAACATAATCACACCTTGGAATTGTTTCGATTGGATATACGTATCAATGGTATGCCCAATCAGGTAAGGACCAAGCAAACTCAGCCCTGCATTTACAAGAATGGCAATCATGGCCAGAATGAGTGTTCGCTTTTCTTCGTGTATCAGATCGAGCAACTTTTTAAGAGCCGATAGAGTCGATTTTTTTTGCTCCGTATCAGTTGCAGTCTGGCTGAGGTTATAATTCATAGTGACTTGTGCTTCGTTGTGAATCGTGTATCTGAACATACTCTGTGCAGGTTTCCATTAACTCCTTATGTGTTCCTTTTGCAATTACGTCGCCTTCCATTAGCAAAACGATCTGCTCAAAATGCTTTATGGATGCTACTTTTTGGGTAATGGATAGCAAGGTAAGTTCAGGGTAATTGTTTTCAAGATTGCACAGTATTTTTTTTTCAGTTTTACGATCTACACGAGCGGTAAAATCGTCGAGTAATAAAATTTTGGGATTAATAGCCAGAGCTCGGGCCAGCATAATGCGTTGCTTTTGTCCGCCTGAAAGACTGGTTCCACGTTCTGAAACGATGGTGTCGAGCTTATTTGGAAGAGAGTCAACAAAGTCTTGAAGTTCAGCGGTAGCAATAGCTTTCTCCAAAGATTCGTCAGTTACTTTATCACTAAAAGCAATGTTTTCGCGAAGGCTCATGTTAAAAATAACACTATCCTGAAGCACGAATCCAATTTGGCTGTGAAACGACTCCTTATCATAACTTTCAATATTTATTCCATCAAATTTTATGGTGCCGGCATCGGGTTTCACTAAATCGGTAAGAAGGTTGAGCAGTTGGCTTTTTCCGGCGGCTGTAGGGCCAATAATTGCTGTATGACTTCGGCCTTTTACCGAAAAGGAAATATCTTTCAATATGGGTTTATCACCATATGAAAGTGATATGTGGTTAAGTTCTATATTACCCTGAAGAACTTCTTTCGTTATTCCTGTTTCCAAAGGTTCGGGGGCTTCCAAAACGTCATTTATTCGTTGGTATGAAGCAGATGCTTGCGCGATAATGTTGCTCATAAATCCGATCATGAGAATTGGAAAAATAAGCAGTGCAAGGTAACTGTTGAATGCGGCAAAATCGCCCAGGGACATACTTCCTGAAATAACGAAATGGCCTCCCAGCATCAGAATTGCTAACATACCAAGGTTAGCAACAAACGTAACGATGGGAATTAGCCCCGCAAAAAGACGAAGGATTGAAAGACCAAGATTTCGGGCATCGGTATTGGCTGCTAGAAATTTATGATATTCAGTTTGTTGCGAATTGATGACACGGATGAGAGCCGATCCCATAATACTTTCATTGATAACCATATTAAGCCAGTCTATTATTTCACGGCTTCGTTTGAATAACACACGTACTTTTCGAAGTACCATAAAAAAGGTACCACCAATAACAGGGATTATTGCGATGATAGGAATTGCCAGTTTCCAGTTTATAGTTATAAGCAGCACGCATGTTCCGACGATCATAAAAACTGATGAAAAAATGGTAACCACTGCCATCGACACAAACATCTTAATGGAATCAATATCGGAGGTGAGGTTGGTTAAAAGCTTTGAAGGATTGGCTTTTAGAATATACGAATAACTTTGTCGCGAAATTTTATCTGCCAACCTAGTTCGCAGATCCCGACCTACGCGCTCGGAAGCAAAAGTTTGAATAATAGTCTGAAGGTAGGTGAATACAAAAATGACCAGCGAAGCAACTAAAAATTCTATCACCACGGTTTTAAAAACAAAATGCCCTCCGGTAAAAGCATCAATCCCTCGTGAAATAATTTTTGGCACCAGCAAATTTGCCCCATTACTCACAAGAGCGAACCCAACCAGAAAAGCAACCATCCCCGAATAGGGTTTCAGTAAATTAAATACATTCGACTTGGATACCTTAACCGGGGTTTTCTGATCTTTTGAATTACTCATATTTAAATTTACCTGAAAATACTAACTACAAAGAAACAGCAAAAGAGTTTAGTTTTTATATAATTATTCACTACTGACTGACTAAAATAATAAGATTCTGAGCGAAGCGAAGAATGACAAACGTTTATATCAG
>JANXXY010000470.1 GCA_025350365.1 Bacteroidales bacterium
TGGAATTTAACACACAACCTTCTTATTTTAAATTTAATGCATAAATAATAGAGGCTGATTTTTGTAAAAACAGGGATGCTTGATCCTTGAAAAACAAAGAAAAAACTCCTCCGAAACTTTAATTAGTTATCTCTGCCAAACGAGTGTAATATTCATTTAGCCGAACTAGTTCTTCCTCCGCCAAATCCTCTATACTTACTATCCGGTTACTTGCCTTTTCATTTGCAGCCACCAGTTCATTTAATTTAATTTGTATGGCAATGGCATCTTTATTCTGTGTTTTTTGAATAAGAAAAACCATAAGAAATGTTATAATCGTTGTTCCGGTATTAATTACAAGTTGCCAGGTATCCGAATAGTGAAATATGGGTCCCGTTAAACTCCATATCACAATTACAAAACATGCAATTATAAAGGCTATATTACTTCCGGTTGCTTTTGTAGCTTTGGAAGCAAAAGTCTCGAACCATTTCGATCTGATATTTTGAGTCATATAAGTTTTATTTTAAAAAAAAAGCGCAGTTACTTAGCCTGCGCTTTTCTTGTAAATGAGTTCGACATTTTCAACTCTCAACTTTTTCTGAAGCTTTTATATTGATAGTACTCATTGCTATCTCAGATAATTTTTCATCGGCCGCTTTTTCTTCAGACAGCGTTTGCTGAAGCAATTCTGCTATATCTGTTCGGCCAAGGGTAGCGGCAAATTGGCGAAGCGTTCCATAGGAGGCAATTTCATAATGCTCAATTTTTTGACCTGCGGAAATAATTCCGGCATCACACATGACGCCCTCTTCACATTCTTCCATAATTTCCTGACCTTCCTTAATTAATCCGGCCATAGCTTTGCATTCCTTTGCAGAGGCCTTTTTGTCAAGCAATCCAAATACTTCTTCTACACGGTTAACTTGTGTATACGTTTGTTCCAGATGATTTTCCAATGCTTTTTTCAATTCAGGAGCAGTGGCATTTTTAATCATTTTAGGTATTGCTTTCGTGAGCGCTTTTTCTGCCCAATAAATATCCTTCAACTCGTCTTCGAACAATTGCATGAGTTGCGATGATTGAACTCCGTTATCCTGTATATCTCTTGTCTGTGCGCTTTTACGCGAATCACTATTTGTTTTCATACTTTTTAATTTTTAGAAATGTTTAAATTCAATTATTGTCAATTATTACTATTTACCAATTCATTACTCCATTAAGTGGCTTTGTTGCATGATCCACTTCAGCTTTACGCTGTGCACTTAATAATTTATTCTTTTTCTGGATGAGATTCTCCGTACGGTTTGTGCCTTCTGCTTGCTCTTCAAGCAAACCTTTTGTTTTATGCACATGTTGTAAGGGATCCTCAATATACCTCCATGATTCCTCAAATTCAGGACTTTTACCTTCATTCCAAGGCCCATTAAAGTCCTCTCCCTGTGATAAGTTGAAATACGAATTGCTGTAACGTGGATCGCTTTGTAAAATTCCGGGAGGAAAATTCGGTTGAATAGATTCTAATGCTGCCTGAAACATCTGAAAGTGGGCAACTTCTCTGGTCATAAGAAAACGCAATGATTCTTTCACTAACGTATCATCGGTAAACTTCATTAAATTTTCATAAACCATTTTTGCCCTTGATTCAGCAGCAATATTTGAACGAAGGTCAACAGTTAAATCTCCCATGGCATTTACAAAAGCCCCTGACCACGGGATACCCTGACTATCGGTTACGGTTGGACCACCGCCGCTCAGCAAAAAGAAATGAGGGTTAATCATTGCTTGATGAATGTATTCTTCCTTTGAAGCATCCCCATCCAATAATTTTGTTAGATCTGATTCATCTGCTGTGTTTTTTAAATCACCATTCACACCTGTTAAAAGCATTTGAATGGTAGCGCCAACAATCTCGAGATGGCTGAATTCCTCCGTGGCTATATCCATTAGCAGATCATACTTGTCAGGATATGGTTTTTTACACCCGAAAGCCTGCACAAAATATTGCATCGCGGCTTTCAATTCTCCATTACCGCCGCCAAATTGTTCGAGCAGCAGTTTTGCAAAGCGCACATCGGGTTTTGAAACCCGGGCGTTATATTGTAATTCTTTTACATGATGGAACATAAGTTTTAATTTTTAAACTTTTATGATTTCTGTTTATTAAACCGTATTACAATAGCTATAATTGCTATAATTATGGCTACTACAATAAAAATTCCGAACCCCATCCCGGCTTTAAATATACCGGCAATCGCTTCACATGAACTTAGCAATGACATCAATAATGGTAAAATTAAAATAAGTACTCGTGAAAGTTTCATAGCAAAAATTTTAGTTGAGTATTATTAGGTATTATTCATAAATTTTAATATTACTCACCCCAAACCCACTCTAAACTGAGAGGGTTTTAGGTGAGGTTTATATTCTAATTTATTGATGAATTAATTAAAGCTTTTTAGCCAAATATTAATGATATACTTCTTCTGCTTTGTTACTTTTCCAATTTTGCTCCAGATAATGGGCATCTTCATCATTATGCAGATTAACACCCATCACGATATTTCCATTCTTTATGCCCGATTCATACAATTTTGCACGTTCCTCAGGAATTCCTGATCCAACCAAAGCGCCAATTACTCCACCAGTAATTCCGCCGGCACCTGCGCCCGCCAATCCAGCAGCAATTGGACCTGCTATAATTAGCCCAAGACCAGGTATTACCAAGCTGGTTCCCAAGGCAGCAACTATTCCAATAACTGCACCAACAGTACCTCCGATAGCTGAACCCTTGCCGGCACCTTCTGCAGCCTTAGTTCCTATTTCTGTTTCTGTACCGTCTGAAAAATGCTTTTTACGGGCTTCATCGGACATAACCAAATTGATATCATCCTTTGAATATCCTCTTTCATGTAGTGTTTTGTATGCATTCTCAGTACTTTCCCTGTCAGAAAACATACCTGTTAACATTCTTTGACCTGATTTATCAAAATTCTTGTTTTGATCTAAATTATTTTCCATAATTGAATTGATTTTAGAGTGAAATTAATTTTAATTGATTAATAATAATTCAAAGATATTGTGGCTGAAATCTAAAATTATTACATCATTTACAGAAAATATTATATGATTTCCACATAGCCTGTTTAGTTCATAAACTTTAATGACCCACTCCCTAAATCCCTCTCACAAACAGGCGAGGGACTTTTAGCTCGTACAAATCTAGCTCCCCTCTTGTTTGGAGAGTGGTTGGGTGTGAGGTCTTATAGGGATTCATGGGTAAGTAGGCATGATTCCTATAATAATATAATCATTATTAAAAAACTAGGAATCAACTGCCCATAAACACCATGATTTTAAAAAGATACTATTTTATTCCTTTGATGTGGATAATACAACCATCGAACCAGGATATTGAACATTTCCGTCATCTTCGGCCGTAATAAATATTTTGGTCGGTTTTATTGATGAAACCGTCTTAAAAGATGCTTTTAAATTTTTTGAACTGGTAATTCGACCTAAATTTTTCGCCAACTCATGCTTTGTAACCGACCAAACTACATACGTATGCTTAGGTGGTTGCAGTTTTTCGATTTCAGCCAGATATGAAATCTCTATTTGAATAGTGTAATTTTTGTTTTTGTCACTTTTTACCTTTACCGTACCTCTTGCTCCCGGAACAATGGGTGAATTTGAAAAAACCATTTTTGTGGCACATGATGTGAATGACAATATCATTAATGATACTAAAATACCTAAAAAGATATTTTTTGTCACAGATTTCAATTTAATTGCTTCCATAATTCTATTATTTTTTTTGGGGTTAAAATTTTATAAGAATCGCTTTGTGCCATTTTCAATCATCAATAGCAAAAGTATCTTGTAATGCAAAGGTGAGATCATTAATAATAAAAAGTGTTACATCTTAATCGCAAACTTTTGCATGATTTCCACCCTATTGAAAATAAATTTTTGAAGATTTTACGCTTGGGCAACTGCTATCTGGTCCAAGGATGAAAAGTCGAGGATAGTTGTTATTAATCCTAATTTGGATGGCACATATCAAATTGATCTTCCAATTGGTGAGTATATCATTGATTTTGATGTAAAAAATAACAATCGATTTGGAGGTAGTAATTTGCCCTTTCCTATTACAATCAAAGATGGAAATACCTTACAAGTGGGAATCAATATTGATACTGGCACAAGATAGACTAATCAGTTATACCACATAAACTCCATTTAATCAATTTAATATTTACTTTTAACTATTAATTGATTGCTGGTCCTTATATAAGGAAAACAAATTCCCAGCCGGATCTAAAAATCTCGCTGTTATTTCTGCGGCATTTTCATTAGGAGTTTGTACAATCTTACCATTATTTTGCATAATTAGTTTTAAGGTGTCGGCAATACTATACACCATAATAGAAATTAATACACCTGGGTTTGGTGCAGGTTCTCTATCAAGAACCCACATTCCGCTCACCTGCCCCACTGTGTCATCAAATGAAATGTTACCATCGTTATCCTTCCGAATTTTCCATGCAAATACCTTTTGGTAAAACTTTGACGATTGTATTATGTCCAAAGCTGGAATTTCTAAGTAGCAAATTTTACCATTTGCAAAAGTCGGCTGTGAATTATTTTCCATTTGTCAAATTTGATTGTAAATGATTTGATTATGAATTTAGATATTATTTTTATTCTACCCAATTCTATTGCTACTTTATTAGACTGAAATGGTGAAAGTTATTTAGCTATTCCGTATGCTTTACGTTACCAAATCAATTTTCGTCCAAAAATAATTCGAGAAATATTTCTAAGGAAAAATATTTCCAATCTGTTTAATCGACTATTCGTTTAGAAGTATGGGTTTTACGTCGGACAATTTATTTAATATGTCAATTTTGGAATCACACCCAAAGGTAATGAACTTGATGTTTCGCAATTACTTGTCTTTATAAGCATGTGGCATAACGATGACTCTTTCCGGTGCATTTTTTAATTCATTTTTAAATTTACACCATTCATTTAAATACTACCTAGTAAGCCGGAGCCAGTGCACCTGTGATCATTGATTTCTGAAAGTCAAAACCCAAATACACGCAGTTAATTATAGTTCGATACCGATCGTTAAATTTTCCGATCGCCCAGTTATAAAGTATGTGTAATTCCTCATGATCAAGCCAAAGGATAGATTTCTTAAGTTCTTTAACAAATAAAAATTTATTTTCATACACTTTTTCCAATACGAGTTTTTGAAGCTCTAACATGTTTGTTGGGTTCATAATTTTAAGTAATAGGTTTTACTTAATATAAGACGTGAAAATGTGAGTTTTCTTGTATGCGAATTTGTTAAAAAATGCTAAAAAACTTTAAAATGAGTGATCTTATTGAAAGTGTCTATAGGGCAGGGCTTAATGGTAATATCAACTTGCAGTGTACCGCAAAAATCTTTCATCTTTCTAATACTCAAATCATATTGTGTAAAAAAAAAGGCGACATCTCACGACGTTGCCTTTTCTAACCAACAAATCCAAATTCTAAATGAAATATCTTAAACATTTTCTTAAACACAAAATTTCTTCAATTGTTCAAATCTATTTGAAACATTAGAAAAATCAACTTGTTTTACTCTGATTTCCAAAAGGGAACTGGTTGATACATTTTTAAAGAGAAAAATTAAAATTAAGAAAAATACAAAAGCCCCTTATAGGCCTTAGGGGTAAGAGCCTTATTGTGTCAACGATCGTTAATTTAATTAGTCGTATGTTTGTGCCTTAAAGTATTTATTTTATTCATTTATTAACCGATCATATGCCGTTTTCATCACTTGGTTTATCAGCTTCTCTTTTAAATGTAATTGCTGAACAACATTATGCTATGCCTTATCCCATTCAAAAAGAAGCCATACCGGCTATTTTAAACGGTAAGGATGTTATTGGAATTGCTCCAACAGGCGCGGGGAAGACGGCAAGTTTTGTTTTGCCCATATTGGAACATTCTCAAAATAAAAAACTATCTAAAAACAGGCATGTTAAAACGCTGGTTCTTGTTCCTACCAGAGAATTGGCAATTCAAACGGCAGAAGTTTTTCAATTATTTGGCTCAGCGTTACCTAACAGGATAAAAACAATGGCGGTTTATGGTGGGGTTTCTATCAATCCTCAAATGATGCAATTGCAGGGTACCGAAATTTTGGTGGCAACAACCGGACGACTGCTCGATTTGATTGCGTCTAATGCTGTGAATATTTCTGAAGTGGAAACGCTTGTTTTGGATGAAGCTGATAAATTGTTGAATCTGGGATTCCGTGATGAGATGGATCAAATTTTCGCTCTTTTACCCAAAAAACGCCAGAATATTCTTTTCTCGGCAACGCTTGGTATCGACATGAATGCTTTCCGGGAGGTTCTTCTGCACAATCCGGTGGTGATAGAAATAAAGGCAGAAAGTAAGAATATCGATTTGATTACCCAAATAGCCTATCATGTGGAGACCGAACGGAAAGGTCCCTTATTGCGCTACCTAATCAAACATGAGAACATGAATCAGGTGCTGGTATTTGTGTCCTCAAAAAAAACAGCAGACCATGTAACCACTAAACTAAATATTAATGGTATCGAAGCTTCGGCAATGCATAGTTTGATAAGTCAGGGAGCACGAACACAGGCGTTGCAAAAATTTAAAACCGGCAAATTAAGAGTATTGGTAGCTACTGATCTGGCATCAAGAGGTATTGATATACAGTTTCTGCCATATGTAATTAACTACGAATTACCACGCTCTCCCAAGGATTACGTGCATCGGATAGGACGAACAGGTCGCGCCGAGTCATCCGGTGACGCAATTTCGTTGATAAGTCCCGAAGAGGTTCATCATTTTGTTGTTATTCAAAAAAAGATGGGCAAGCGAATCACCCTGATACAAACTAACAAGCTGGAATTGAGTGGTTATTAAATTTTTATATTAGAATTCCTTATCAATAAGGTAATTATTTCGCTCCGAAGAGCTTCGTGAAATCAGTTCTCCCAAAAAGCCCGCAAGAAACAACTGTGTACCTAAAATCATGGTAGTTAAAGCAATATAAAAGTATGCACTATCGGTAACAAGCCCTGCTTTTATATGTAAACTCATACAATATAATTTATGAATTCCCAGGTAAAGAGAGGCACACAATCCAACCATAAACATAATGGTACCGAGCGATCCGAAAATATGCATAGGTCGTTTTCCAAATTTCTGAATGTACATAATACTTAGCAAATCGAGCGGGCCGTTTATAAAACGTTCCAGACCAAATTTTGTAACACCATATTTTCTTTTTTGGTGTTGCACTACTTTTTCGCCGATCTTATAAAAGCCGGCTTTTTTTGCCATGTATGGAATATAACGATGCATTTCGCCATACACTTCCACACATTTTACCACTTCATTGCGATAGGCTTTCAACCCACAGTTAAAGTCGTGCAATTTTATACCACTCATTACACGAAGAGCGCCATTGTAAAGTTTTGTAGGAATCGTTTTGGAGATGGGATCGAACCTTTTTTTCTTCCATCCCGATACCAGATCGAATTTTTCGAACTTAATCATCCGGTATAGTTCCGGTATTTCGTCGGGGCTATCCTGTAAATCGGCATCCATTGTAATAACAACATCGCCTTTTGCAATATTGAAACCGCAATGCAAGGCAGCCGATTTTCCGTAATTCCGGCGAAGATGGATTCCGTGTATGTTTCGGTTTGTTAAACTTAAAGTTTCAATTACTTGCCAGGAGCTGTCGGAGCTTCCATCGTCAATAAAACAAATTTCGTATTTAAAACCGTTTTCCTGCATTACACGATCGATCCAACTAGCCAGCTCTGGCAACGATTCCTCTTCGTTAAAGAGGGGGATTACTAATGAAATGTCCATCTACTAAAAATGTTTATTTATGATTGTAATGTATTTTCAGAAGACTCGAAAATACTAGGTTCTTTTTTTAGAAAGGCTGCGATAATCAATGAAAAAATAGTACCCATAAATGCAGATCCAAGAATTACAAAAAAACTTATAAAACCAGGAGTAATGAACTTACTGCTCATATTGATGGCAGTGTCTATCTGCTCGTCAGACAGTCCTTTTGTCGCATATTCCTCCCTTGTAATATCCAAAATTTTTTGTATTAAACCGGTATCAATATACGTATTAAGAATGTAGGTGTAAAAAGCAACGATTACGGAAGAAAATACAACGGTTAATACGCCTACGCCTACAGCTCTGCCATATGTTATAGCTTTTTGTTCGCTTAGGTCACGGAATGATTTTATTGACAAATAAATACCTCCGATAATAATTATGTAGCCAATATAACTTAAAGGTTTATTTAGGGATAAATTAACTATATACAAAATTATATTATAAACCACCAGTGATATACCAAGTATAGCTCCATAAGTCATTGTGCTTTTCAGAAAGTTTGGATTATTGTTTTCCATAAAAAAATAGTTTTAAAAAGGTTTGCACAAATATATCAGTTTTTTTACGTGCCTGTTGTAAAAATGATTAGTTTTCGTTGTTGTGATTACAAAAATATTTATACTTTTGCGTCGGGTAAGTCTTATACGACCAGCTCCTGTTGAACTCCCCCAGGTTCGGAAGGAAGCAAGGGTAGACGGTTGAGCGGTGCGATGTAAGTAGCTTACCCACTTTTTATATTTATGTTAAAAAGTTGTTCATAACTCTCGTAATTTCTTTACATATTTCCTCTCGTTTTATTGTTCTCCAGTTTATTTTTATCTTAAATTCGTGCTTGTTTATTTTTTTTATATTTTAATTGTAAATCATTGATTTTTAAATTAAAATACTATTGTAGCATCATTTATTAAAAATCAAACATCATGAATCCGCCACAGTTTGTTGATTAATTATATTTTGTTGTTTTTACAAAGCTTTCTTGTAAAGTAATTTTTATAAATTTATTTAAATCAATATCCTAAAAACCGCATTATCTGTAATGAATAAACGAAATACCAAAGTTTTGTCTGTTAAGAAAAATGGAAAGAACGGGAATTCCGTTCTCGGACCTGTAGCAAACCTCGAATTGCATCTTCAGCCTGATTGGTGGCGTAGAATATTCAATTCCATGTATCTGAAAACTGATGCAGATGTTGTTGAAGATAAAATAATCACTAAAAGTGAAGTTGGGCTGTTCTCATCCATACTTCAGGCTTCAAAAGATTCTGTAATACTTGATTTGGCCTGCGGACAAGGCCGCCACTCTTTGGAGCTTGCCCGCCAGGGTTATTCAAAGGTATTTGGCCTGGATCGCTCTCATTACCTGATTCGCAAAGCAAAATCAATCATGCAGCAGGAAGGGCTAAAAGTAAATTTCAAAGAAGGCGATGCAAGAAAGCTCCCTTTTGAAACCGATATGTTTGATGTTGTGATGATTCTCGGTAATAGTTTCGGGTATTTTGAAAGTACCGAGGATGATGTTAAAATCCTTAAAGAAGTATACCGTATTTTAAAACCAGGTGGTATTTTTCTTATCGATGTAGCTGATGGGGCTTATCTAAAGAAAAATTACCTTCCCCGAAGCTGGGAATGGATCGATAAAAAACATTTTGTATGTCGCGAACGCTCACTTGCAAAAGATAATGAACGACTTATTTCAAGGGAAGTTATTACGCACGTTGAGAAAGGTGTTTTAGTGGATCAATTCTATGCTGAACGACTATATAATCGTGATATTTTAAACGAAATGTTCTCGGAAGTAGGTTATGAAAATATTAGTTTTCATGGCTCGATCGAAACCAATTCCTTGCGAAACCAGGATTTGGGCATGATGGAACGCCGCATTATTGTTACTGCACAGGTTAATAAAGATTGGGCTCCTGAAAAAGCTCGCAGAAACGGCATTAAAAATGTGGTTGTTCTTTTGGGCGATCCACGACGTCCTGATATTATTAAACCTTCCAGTGTATTTGATGAGGATGATTTTTTAACCATCGAACGATTAAAGGAAGCTTTAGGCCAGTTGCCCGGGTATAGGTTTAGCTATCTTAATGCTCATCATACCTTTTATAATGATCTGCTCAAACAGAAAAGCAAGATTGATTTTGTGTTAAACCTCTGTGATGAGGGTTTTAATAACGAAGCACGCAAGGAGCTTCACGTGCCTGCACTGCTTGAGATGCTGGATATTCCCTATTCAGGTTCCGGTCCACAATGTTTGGCTTATTGTTATGATAAATCACTCATTCGAGGCATCGCTAAAGAAATGGGTATACCCGTTGCCGAAGCTTTCTTTGTAAAATCTGATGATAATGTATTCGATCTCCAAATTGATTTTCCGGTAATTGCAAAACCAAACTTTGGAGACAGTAGTTTTGGTATTACTCGTGAGAGTGTTGCTAATTCTATTGAGGAATTGAACGATGCCATCCTTCAAATACGTCAGAAATTCGGATACGAGAACCCTATTCTTGTTGAAGAGTTTCTCCCTGGTAAAGAAATTAGTGTTGGGATTATTGGTAATCCCCCGGAATCATACACCGTTCTTCCAATTGTAGAAGAGGATTTTTCGTTGCTTCCGCCCGATTTACCAAAAATTTGTGGATACGAAGCAAAATGGATGCCCGAATCACCTTATTTTAAATTGCTACGTTCCATACCGGCTGATTTGCCTGATGATGTGGAAAAATCAATTATTGAAAATTGCGTAAAGCTTTCAGCTCGCCTTGAGTGTCGCGATTATTGCCGGTTCGATCTTCGACTCGATGCAAATGGTGTTCCAAAGTTGCTTGAAGTAAATCCAAACCCAGGCTGGTGTTGGGATGGTCATCTGGCTAAAATGGCAGGCATTGAAGGAGTTAGTTATTCAAAAGTTTTCGATTTGATATTGATGGCTATTGAACAACGTATGATGCAAAATAAAACTGAAGAACCAATTATTTTAAGACAATTAGTTTATTAATAGGTTTGTACAAGTATTAAGTTCTTATCAATAAGAACTTAATACTTGTATTCTGTATTATGATTCGGCGCCAGCTTCAGCTTTGCGAAGACTGAGGATGTCGCGATCGAACAAGTAAAGATTACCTTCACCCAGTATTTTAAGCTTATCCAGAATAGCCCGGGACGATTTTTCTTCCTGTATTTGCTCGTTTACAAACCATTGTATCCAATTCTGTGTTGTAAAATCTTTTTCAGCCTCACAAACAGCCACAATGTCGTTAATTGATGTTGAGATAAACTCTTCGTGAGCAAGTACCTTGTCGAACATGGGTTTCACACCCGAAAACTCAATAGGTGGTTTTTCAAATGCCGGTATTACAGCTTTACCACCGCGCTCGTTCACGTAATGAACTATTTTTAACATGTGCAGTCGTTCTTCGTCGGCTTGAATATAAAGCCACTTTGAAATACCTTCCAGACCTTCTGACTCTGTCCATGAGGCCATTGCAAGATAAAGGTTAGATGAATAACCTTCTTTCATAATTTGAGAAACTAAAGCTTCTTCTACTTTTTTTGTTAACATATTGTTTAAGATTTAGGTGTGGTTTTTGTTTACGAATTATGGGTTACATATTTTTTACAATTTCTTCACCAAACTCGGAACACTTCAGTTTTGTTGCCCCATCCATAAGGCGTTCAAAATCGTAGGTAACTCGTTTTTTGATAATTGATGCCTGTAAACCTTTTACGATTAAATCTCCAGCTTCAGGCCAGCCAAGGTACTCAAGCATCATAACTCCCGAAAGAATGAGCGATCCCGGGTTTACCTGATCCTTGTTGGCATATTTTGGAGCTGTACCATGGGTAGCCTCGAAAATAGCATGACCGGTATCATAGTTAATATTTGCTCCTGGAGCTATTCCAATGCCCCCAACAATTGCAGCCAGCGCATCGGAAATATAATCGCCATTAAGGTTTAGCGTAGCAATTACAGAATAATCTGCAGGGCGAGTTAATATCTGCTGTAGAAAAGCATCAGCAATAACATCTTTTATCACAATAATTTTACCTGTTTTCGGATTCTTAAAAGAACACCAAGCGCCACCATCAATGGGCACAGCGCCATATTCACGTTTTGCAAAAGCGTAACCCCAATCCCTGAACCCTCCTTCAGTAAATTTCTGAATGTTTCCTTTATGAACCAATGTTACCGAAGGTTTATCCTGCTCAATGGCGAAGTCGATGGCGGAACGAATCAATCGCTCGCTGCCTTCCTCGGAAACCGGCTTGATGCCGA
>JANXXY010000480.1 GCA_025350365.1 Bacteroidales bacterium
GTAAGTTCAGACTCCGCTTCCGCCAGATCAAACGGAGCGCGGTTTGTTTCAGCAGTTACAGCAATGATAAAAATTACAAAAGAAATAATTGCAGGTATATGTCCCTTGAATATCCACCAGCCGTTGCGTTGTGATTCAACAATTTCAGACAGCTGCAGGCTTCCGGAAAACACCACTATCGAGATGATGGCTAGTCCGGCAGACAATTCATAACTAACAATCTGAGCGCCACTTCTCATGGCTCCAAGCAGTGAATATTTGTTATTGCTCGACCATCCGGCCATCAGAATACCAATTACCCCAATGGATGATACCGCTGTAATATATAAAATGCCAATGTTAGTGTCCCATAACTGCAAACCTGGAGCCCAAGCCATAGGGGCTAAGGCCATAAATGAAACAGTAAGCACCATAACCGGGGCAAGGTTAAAAAGAAACTTGTCAACGCTGTTTGGCGCGAAACTTTCTTTCAGCAAAAGTTTAAAAACATCGGCAAACACCTGAAGTGTTCCCCAAATACCAACTCGGTTTGGCCCATAGCGTAACTGCATAAATCCAGCCACTTTGCGTTCCATGTATACCATCAATACTACCATGAGTAAAACAACGACCAATGCTACGGCTCCGGCAAGTACCATCTCGCTTAGAAATGTCAACCATGGAGGCATGATACCTGAAAGGCTGGTGTGAATCCATTTTGTTATGTCTGGAAATCCTATCATAAATTTATTTTATCTGTCAATATCGGGAATTACTAAATCGAGTGTTGCCATGCTGGCCATTAAATCGCCAATTTTCATTCCAACGGTGATAGGCTGCAATGCGCCAAGGTTTGAAAAACTTGCAGCCCTGAATTTGCAGCGGTACGGTTTGCTACCTCCATCGCTCACAATATATACACCCAACTCTCCGCGTGCCGTTTCAACCCTTTGGTAATATTCTCCTACCGGAAGTTTTATCACACCTTTTGCTTTAGTCCTGAATTCTCCTTCGGGTAAATTTTCAATAAGCTGTTCCACAATATGTATGGACTGTTTCATTTCTTCCATTCTAACCATGTACCGTGCCCAACTATCGCAGCCATCGCTTGTAATTTCCTTGAAATCAAGTTTTTCATATCCGTCATAAGGATAATATTTTCTAACGTCGCAACTGATGCCCGACGCACGTGCAACCGGGCCGGTGCATCCCAACGATATGGCAAGTTCCTTCGGCAATACCCCAACTCCTTTTAACCGATGTTGAAAAATAATATTTCCGGTAATAAGGGTGTCATATTCCTTAAGGTATTCTTTAATTATTTTGAAGAGGTCCTTAATGCTTTTTGCAAATGAAGGAAGCACATCAAACATCACTCCACCAGGAGTAATGTAATTCATTGTAAGTCGGTTACCAGTGTTTCCTTCAAATATTTCGAGTATTCTTTCACGATCGCGGAAAGCAAGAAAAAATGGAGTTACTGCCCCTAGATCCATTGCAGTGGAACCCCACCATAATTCGTGAGATGTAAGACGTTGAAGTTCAGCCAGTATAATTCGAATAGCTTTTGCACGTGCGGGGACTTCAATTTGCAAACCTTTTTCAATAACAAGAGAACAGGCCTGATTATTTATGTGTGCCGACAAATAATCCATTCGGCTTGTAAGATAAATGAATTGCTTGTATCCAAGTGATTCAGTCATTTTTTCGATACCCCGGTGAATATAGCCTAAAACAGGAACAACATCTTTTATTGTTTCACCATCAAGTGTTGTTTGCAAACGAAGTACACCGTGGGTTGAAGGGTGTTGGGGTCCAATGTTTACTACAAACTCTTCTGTTAACTCCTCCAAAGGCAAATTATTATTTTGATTTTCCATCAGAAATTTAGCTATAAAGTCACAACATTAACATCATCTTTATAATCCTTACGAAGAGGAAATCCCTGCCACTCATCGCCAAGCATTATACGTCGTAAGTTCGGGTGGTTTTTGAAACGAATTCCAAACATATCATAGATTTCGTTTTCGAACAAGTCGGCAGCTTTCCACAGTGGATAAACTGATTCTAATTCGGGATTTTCGCGATCCTCGAGAACTACCTTCAACACCATGTTGTGATGATAGATGGTAGAAGTAAGATGATAAACAACTTCAAAATTATTTTTACGGTCGATGGCTGTTTCGCAAAAGAGAAAATCGAAAAGGGTTTCGCCGGAGTTTTGTAATCTTTTAGCCACCTCAATCAATTCGGATTTATCAATAAACATTAATGGAAAATCAAAGGTTTCTTCCACTTTGCTTGCGGGAAACGTTTGCTCCAGATATGTTTTCAGTTCTTCTTTAGTCATATTTTTATAATAGTCGTAAATATCAATCGTAAGACTAAGTAAATAGTAACAAATACTTAGAAATTAGACAAAACAGTTACTATTCTTCCTTGGGTTTTTCAATTACATAAGCCTTCGAAAGCAATATCTTCTTTTGCAGGGTCATCATCCCATGAATTAATGCTTCTGGTCGGGGAGGACAGCCGGGAATATAAACATCTACCGGGATAACATGATCAACCCCTTTAACTACGGAGTAGGAATTGTAAAAAAACGGACCTCCTGAAATGGCGCAGGCACCCATGGCTATCACATACCTGGGTTCCGGCATCTGGTTGTATAATCGTTTAAGCACAGGAGCCATTTTATAGGTGATTGTTCCTGCAACAACAATTAAATCGCACTGTCGGGGACTTGCTCGCATTACTTCGAAACCAAAACGCGACCAGTCATATTTAGCAGATACTGTTGACATTAACTCGATTGCACAACAACTGGTACCAAATGACAATGGCCAGAGAGAATTACTACGACCCCAATTAGCAAGGGCGTCAACACTGGTAACAATAAAATTAGTTTTACCGTTATCATCCTTATATATGTCTCCGGGAAAATCCGGGAGAAAGTCATTTTTTACATCCATGTAAGAGCTTTCTTTTTATATGCATACAAAAGTCCCAGAAAAAGGAACATTGTAAAAAACAAAATTTCGATAAAGGCTACCATACCAATTTCTTTTAATACCGTAGCCCATGGATATAGGAATACTATTTCGACATCAAAAACAAGAAAAACAAGAGAATAGAGATAATAACCTACATTGAATTGCACCCAGGTAACACCCTGAGTTTCGATACCACACTCGTAAGGCTGGCCTTTCTCGGGGTTTGTAGACGAAAGACCAAAGACCTTTCCTACACCAATTGCAAGTACAGCGAATATTATTCCACAGAACAATAGCACTATAATTGAGACACTTCCCATAATTCTGTTACTTTAAAATAAGTTCGCAAATGTAATATAACAATTTATGGGATGTTATTAAAAAGTGAAAAATTTATAACATGCTGGTTGATGATTTATATCACCGGTATTAATATTCAATAATTTAGGAGAGTAAATTTAAATATTTAGATCATACTTAATTATTGTCAAGTTGCCTTTTTTTGAGGCTGAAATGAATTTTACTTCTTGATTATGGCATTATAGAAATAAATTTAAAACAGTATTGCACGACGGACTTTTAGACAAAAACCTATGGAAGCAAGGTGCGCCCAAACTAAAAGAATATCAATCAACATTTAGCTTTAATGAGGAGAATTATAAACATTAATCCAATATTTTTTGCATATTTATATAACTGAAGCTGTTATCATTGAAGAAAAATAAAGATGGGTTAAGGTTAAAAAGATGTGCCTAAAAACGATCATATCAAAACACATACAGCCAGACGGACAGGTTGCAGTTGAATATTTCAG
>JANXXY010000010.1 GCA_025350365.1 Bacteroidales bacterium
CGATTAGAAAAGCAAATCCAAAAAAAAGTAAAACCAATCCCAATATCACCATTAAAAGCGCGAGGCCTCTGGGTATTTTCCTTTTTTCCAACCACGTAATAGGTTGAGCACAAATTATACTTATAAAAAGCGCAAGTAAAATTGGGGTGATGATCGATTTTGCATACATAGCCCCTGCAAAAATAATTATTAAGGCCGCAAATTTTACTACAGGCGAACCTTCCATTGATCCAATACCTTTGTTGTTCATATCAGAATAGTTTTCTTAAGTTTATCAGGCATGATTGTACTTGTCTATTCAAATTGCGTGATTTAGTAAACCCGTACAATTTTCTTAGGTACTTTTTATTTAAGAAAATCATGAGGGTTTCACGCGGGTAGATTTTAATAGCTCATTTCAACGATTTTTTCTACATCAGCTGGCTTTATGCTTTGGCGTTCGCCAAGACCGATCCAGCCGCGGTCGGTAAAGCGTTTCGAAATATTTTGAGCAGTTCCTTCATAAGTACGTGTGTAATCGGAGAGTTTAGTATCCACTCCAAGAGAATGAAAGAATGCTACAGTTTTTTCAATAGCAGCATGCGCTTTATCATCTAATGTTCCTGCGGTAATTCCCCACACACGTTCCCCGTATTGAGCCAGCTTTGACTTCTTATTTTCAAAGTTAAACTTATAGTGGTTTGGGGCAATAATAGCGAGTGTTCGGGCATGGTCTATCCCAAACTGAGCCGTTAATTCGTGTCCCATCATGTGCACTGCCCAATCCTGAGGGACGCCACAACTGATTATCCCGTTCAGAGCCATTGTGGCGCTCCACATGAGGTTCGACATGGCTTCGTAATTGTCAGGGTTGGCATAAGCTTTGGGTCCTTCTTCAATTAAAGTTTGCAAAATGGATTCGGCAAACCGATCCTGTAAAGGTGCGTTGGCCGGATAAGTCATGTATTGCTCCATTACATGCATAAAGGCATCAACCACCCCATTCGCAACCTGACGCTGAGGCAAGCTGGAAGCCGCGTCCGGTAACAAAAAGGAAAATACAGGAAATGTTAGCGGGCTGGAAAATGCCAGCTTCTCGTGACTGGCTTCGCGTGTGATTACCGCGCCGGAATTCATCTCAGAACCGGTTGCAGGCAAAGTAAGTACAACACCAAATGGCATGGCGGCTTTCACGGGTCTGTGTTTCGAGAGTATCTCCCACGGGTCGCCTTCGTTGAAAAGAGCAGCTGCAGCGATAAATTTAGTAGCATCAACCACCGAGCCACCGCCCACCGCAAGCAGAAAATCAATCTTCTCAGCCTTTATCAGCTCAAGTGCTTTCATGGCTGTTTCGTACTTTGGATTTGGTTCGATACCACTAAACTCCAATACTGTAAAGTTTTTCAAGGCTGCTTTTATTGTGGCGTGTACTCCGTTTTTAAAAATACTGCCACCGCCATAAATCATCAGCACCTTTTTGTTCTTGGGTATTTGAGTTGCCAATTTGGTTAATTGGTCTTTACCGAAGATAATCTTTACCGGATTAAAAAATTCAAAATTGTTCATAGGTTTATTTTTAATTATTTATTCAATTTCAACAAGTGACTTTCCCGTATTTTTGCCTTCAAAAAGACCGATAAAAGCCTCAGGCAGTTTTTCAAACCCTTTGATAATTGTTTCCTGATAGCTCAGCATGCCTTCACCAAGCCATTGTGCCAGGTGGCTAACACCTTCAGGGAAACGGGAGGCATAATCAGTTATAATAAAGCCTTGCATCAAAGCGCTTTTTTTTAACAGAAGTGACTGCAAACGAGGGCCAACAGGTGTTTCGGTAGAATTGTATAACGATATTTGTCCACATAAAACAATACGTGCACCCTTATTTATATTCGCGATTACCCCATCGGAGATAATGCCGCCAACGTTATCAAAATAAATATCAACTCCATTGGGGCATGCTTTTGCTATTGCCTCCACCATATTTTCAGTTTTATGATAGTTTATAACCTCATCGAACTTCAATTTGTTTAGCAGAAGAGCATTTTTTTCATCACTGCCTGCTATGCCAATTACCCTGCAACCTTTTAACCTGGCAATCTGACCAACGACCATTCCTACAGCGCCAGCTGCTCCTGAAACTACTACAGTCTCGCCTGTTAAGGGTTTCCCGATGTCAATAAAGCCAAAATAAGCCGTTAATCCGGGCATACCTAATAATCCAAGATAATAACTAAGCGGAGCAATGTTTTTATCCAGTTTGGTAACTTTTTCGGCTGCTACAACTTGTATTTCCTGCCATTGCAATAGAGCAACCACTGCATCGCCCACCTTGAAGTTGGGATGATGGCTTTCGGTGACTTCGGCAACCACCATTCCTTCAATAGGCTTTCCAACCTCAAAGGGAGGGGCATACGATTTAGCATCGCTCATACGGCCGCGCATGTAAGGGTCTACCGAAACGTATTTTGCTTTTACCAGTAGTTCGCCTTCTTTAGCCAATATGGCTGGAGCCGCTTTAATTTCGAAGTTATCGGCGGTTGGTCGACCAATAGGTCTTGATTTAAGAATAATTTGTTTGTTCATAATTACTTTATTAATGAATGTTCGTTTAGTTAAAAGAAAATTGGACATTAAGACACAATAAATATCTAATGGTATAATTCAACACTTCGGTAAATTTCATTATATTCTTAAAATGAAATACTTAGATATATATTGAAATATTTATTTATTTCCATGTATTTCATTGTATTACATTTTATAAAAATGAAGAAGTTGAAAAATTACCGAACTATTGATAATTGTATTGATAAATAATTAAAATGAGTATCTGGTGTTATGCCAAATTTAAATTTCTGCTCACTTTAATGTTTTCCTTTCTCTGCCAGGGGTTTTATCGCTTCGCAAGATTACCTTCGATGAAATCGCT
>JANXXY010000024.1 GCA_025350365.1 Bacteroidales bacterium
CCATAGGTTTTAACTAGCATTTTATAGTAGTCGTAAGTATCAAGTTGTTAGAATTAAGAATAAGTACCTGGTAATTAATTAGATTATGAATCAATATGCTAAAATATCTTTACTGCTCCTTATTGCTTTTTAACAATTTATTAATACGTGTCCTGCTCTGCTGTGCCTGATTAATCCAATAGCAACCGCACCCTTTAGCTAATTCTTTCCGGTTGCAACCAAAATTAATTTGCAATCCAAATCTAAGATTTAAATTTCGGGTATCCAAAGGTTTTATAAAACCGAGGATATTATCGCTTACCGCATAAAATTGTACCGGCTTTTTCCCAAGTTTTACTCCGGCGCCTATGTTTTTGAAGTCGCGGTATATGTAGGAATAGCTTAAACTTACTGATGCTTTTTTATTGAATGTTTTATTTAGTGATAATGTAGCCCCGGCAGTTATTCTATACCGGTTTATCTTGCTCGAAAGCAAAAATCCGACATTTAAGTCCTCTTTAATATTATAAGTAGCTCCTAAATAAACCATGGGACTTAATAAAGTGACATATGATTTGTTATCTACTTTAATACCGAATTGGTTTTTTACACCATTAAATAAGTCGTCAAAATAATTACCTACATTAATAGTATCAATTAATGGTCCTTTATAGGAGTAATTGCCGGTTTGGTTAAAAGAATTGCCATTACTAGTCCAGTAGATCAATCCAAGATCAAGAATACTGCCTGAAACAGTGACTTTATCGTCGCGATATTTTATAAAACCGAGGTCGAATGCGAGTCCTATGTTTTTTCTATTAAATAAAATGTTTCCTAAAGTACCGGTGGAAGTGAATGAATCAAAGTTATTATTCGCATTTTTATTAACTGTTAACGGTAACGAGGTATTTAGTTGCCAATTGGAGGTAAAATCTAAATTGTAGGTTAAAGGTTCGGTATATAGATCGATATTGGACTTAGACATAGAGGTATTTAATTTTCCAAACAGGAGTTTAGCCCGGATACCCCATGCAAGATCATTCGATGTTTGACGCGCCAAACCAATGGCAAACTCACGTCGATAATTTAAAAATGCGCCTGTATGGCTTAATTTAGCAGTTTTACCTTCAAATTGGGTATTTCCCTGCCAGCCTAAAGCAAACAAATCGCGCGGGTAGGTTAGAAAAATATCGGCTTTCTCATTGATTGAAAACGTAATAAAATTTTCTTTTATCCAAAAACCGAGATAAAAAAGGTTGGTGTGTATTTCGGAAGTCAAAAAATTTATATTGCCTAGTTTTTTTAATACTGCATCGCCATTAAAAACATATTTATTTCCCTGCTGCTTGTTGATTACCTGATTAATAGAAAATGCCGAATTGCCGTAGTTAAAATGTAACGAAGAAATTACAGGAAGACCAATAATCCAATTGCATTCGTTGCGAACGGCAGGGTTAACGAAATTGGCCTGAGGCGTTGAATGCATAAAAAAAAGAGTGCTGTTCTGTTGGCCGTATGATTCACAATTAATGGCAATGAGAAAAAGGCAGAATAAAAGGAAGTATCTATACATTATTTAGACATTTCTTTGAAATTATGCTGTGATTGTATACGCGCTGAAACATCCACAAAAATATTGTTATTGTCGGTCAGTTGCATTGGAGCTGATGTATTTTGATTTTGAATTGTAGTAGTAATTAGCAAATTAATAGAAGTTAATTTTTTACGTACTATTTCATCAACTGGTAAAGCGATTGAGTCTATTTCTGCTCTATCTATTAAATGAATCTCAGTATAATAATTTTCGGTACCGTCATATAATTGAATCTTAAAAGAAGCTTTTACCGGAAATCTATTTTCTAAAATTAGGTTTAGCTCTTTTACAATGTAGGAATTGCTATTTGAAAAGTTTAAATTAATTGGCAAATAAATTGGGTCAACACTTAAAGTTAAAGCCGGATATTCGAAGCCATTATAAAAGAAGTTATCGTTCAAACCATGTACTCTGCATGTGTCATCAATAGTGAATGGTTTAAAAGGTTTTGTTTTGTTAAACAAAGGAATTGATAGATTCTGATTAATTACTGTATTTTCAGAAATATTTGGGATAGCGGACCAATCACATGATGTGATCGTGAAACCTAATAAAAATAACCAAAGAATAGATAAATAACCAAATATTGACTTCCGAAATAAATTCATTGAATGGTTGTTTTATTCTCAAAGATAATGAAAGGAATTAACAGGTATTTAGTATTTTGATGAACGCTTTGTTCAGAGGTTTAATTCGATGAAATGAATAAGTGAATGAATTATTTTTATGTGCAATTCCTGCACCCTGTCGGCAAATTCGGTGTTAGCAATACGTAATTCCACGTCACATAATGTCGCAAGCCTACCACCATCTTTTCCCGTTAATGCCACAACTTTCATGCCTTTGGATTTAGCTGTTAACGCTGCGTTCACCACATTTTTTGAGTTACCGCTGGTACTTATCGCGAGTAGCACATCGCCCGTTTTAGCAATTCCTTCGAGGTAACGTGAAAACACATAATCAAAACCATAATCGTTACCTACACAGGTGATGTGTGATGCATCGCTTATTGCAATAGCTGGCAAAGCCGGTCGATCCAGGCGGAACCTGCCCGACAGTTCTTCGGCAAAATGCATGGCATCGCACATTGACCCACCATTGCCGCACGAGAAAATGATATGGTTACTTTTTATTGCATCTGTCATCAAAAGCCCGGCTTTTTCAAAAGCGATCCAATTATTTTCGTTGGCAATAAAGTCGTTCAGAACTTGTTGGGCATCCTTGAAATTTTTCTTAATCTGATTTATCATGATATTTAATTTTTTGCAATTTAAAGTAAAAAAGTATCAGTAATATTTAGCAATTTAAAGAGGGTGTACGACAAAATTCAAGGCTGTACAACAAATTTCGTATCAAAAGAAAAAGTTAAGGTTGGACTTTTATTATGTACCAACCCCAACCCCTTAAAAAAGCATAGCCGTCAAGCTAAAGTGGATAAGATATTGATTTTAAATAAAGTATTAAATAATTGGAATGTCTTTAAATTTACAAAGTACAACCTCAACCCCTTAAAAAGGGGCAATAACAATATAAATCATAATTAAGTTTTAAAATTAAAAACAATTTTTTTATTTTCTAAGTCAAGAAATGAAAGTATTTTAAGACTCCCAATTTATCAGGGACTGTTATAGCCCCTTTTTTAAGGGGTTGGGGTTACAAAAAACTTAATAAATGAATTATATATATATGATATACAATTTTTTATGAATATTAACTTGACGGCTATGCCTTAAAAAGGGGCAATAACTTTGTTCGAACTTGTTATAGCCCCTTTTTAAGGGGTTGGGATTGACAAATATAAGCTATAAAAGGGAATTTTGTCGTACACCCATTTAAAGATAATTCAAAATCAATTTGGTGAACAGGTTAATAATTGAATTTTTTTTCAGTTTTTTGTATTAGCAACATTTATGTTTTTGAAAAAATGGAAACCATTACCAATCCTCAGTTACAACTTGCTTTTGATTTTGTGCAATATACAGGTAAAAACATATTCCTTACCGGGAAAGCAGGTACCGGTAAAACCACATTTTTGCGCAATTTGAAGCTAACATCGTCAAAACGAATGGTAGTTGTTGCGCCCACAGGTGTTGCCGCAATTAATGCCGGGGGTGTAACAATTCACTCATTTTTCCAGATGGCGTTTGGGCCCCGAATACCTTCAGATGCCGGGGATTCTAATTCTCAAAATCAATCCGCTTTCACTGCTATTCAGAGATTTAGCCGTGAGAAGATAAACATTCTTCGTACCCTCGATCTGCTTGTTATCGATGAAATTAGTATGGTTAGGGCCGATTTGCTTGACGGGATTGATGAGGTTCTGCGAAGGTTCAAGGATCGCAACAAACCTTTTGGAGGAGTGCAATTGCTAATGATTGGCGATTTGCAACAACTTGCCCCCGTGGTGAAAGACGAAGAATGGGAAATTTTGAAAAAGTATTATGATAGCATGTTTTTCTTTAGTAGTCGTGCTTTAAAGAAAACTCAACATATTAGTATTGAGCTATTGCACATTTTTCGTCAAAGCGATAATGTGTTTATTGAAATGCTGAATAAAATTCGCGAAAGCAAAGTAGATGCCGAAACCCTTCGCAAGTTGAACGAAAGACATATTCCAGATTTCCGGACGGGAAACAACGATGGTTATATTACATTAACCACACATAACTATCAGGCGCAACAACTTAACGAATCAAAATTAAAGAACCTGACGTCTGAAACACATCGTTTTACGGCAACGGTAGAAGGGGATTTTCCTGAATATTCCTATCCAACTGATTTCGATCTCGCCATTAAGAAGGGCGCTCAGGTTATGTTTGTAAAGAACGACAGCTCGCGCGAAAAACTTTTTTATAATGGTAAAATAGGTGTGGTAGAATCAATTGACGATGACTCTATTATGGTGAAATGCCAGGGTGATTTGATTCCTATAACGGTTCAGGTTACAGAATGGCAAAACATGAAATATAGCATTGATGAGCAAACCAAAGAAATTAGGGAATCGGTAATTGGAAAATTTGTACAATTTCCCTTAAAGCTCGCGTGGGCTATCACCATCCATAAAAGTCAGGGTTTAACGTTTGAGAAGGCGGTAATCGATGCCAACGCTGCTTTTGCTCACGGTCAGGTATACGTGGCTTTGAGCAGGTGTAAAACTTTGGAAGGTCTGGTGCTTAGCACTCCCATCTCGTTAAGAAGTATCATCAGCGATTCAGCTGTTTCGGAATTTACTACCGAAATTGAGCAAAATCCCACGGGTGAGAAACACTTAACTGAAGCCAGGCATATTTACCAACGGCAATTATTAACTGAACTTTTCGACTTTATAACAATCTACAGGCAACTAAACTATTGTATTAAGCTGCTGAATGAGCACAAAAGCAGCATTGTAGGTAATGTTTATGAAGATTATTTAAAGATTGCCGGAACGACGAAAGCAGAAATATTGGACGTGGCCGACAAATTTAAAATTCAATTATTGAATCTTATTGAAACCAATTACGATCTGGAAAAAAATGAAGTACTGCAAGATCGGATTGTTAAAGCCTGTATTTATTTCGACGGTAAAATTAAATCGGTTCTTCCGGACGTATTACACTATACAACAATTACAACGGATAATAAGGCGGTGCGTAAATCGGTAAATGATGCTTTGGAAAGACTTAAAACAGAAGTTACCATCAAAGCCGCATGTATTTTATCATCAATAAAAGGTTTTACAATTAAGGATTACCAGAGCGCTAAGGCTAAAGCATCTATTACCCAGGCCGAAGTAAAACAGCCGCAAAAAATGTCGGACGAACGCGTGCCGGATAAGGTAAAACACCCGGCTTTATTTAATCTTTTAAAAGCCTGGCGCAATACCATGGCCAGCGAACATAACTTGCCTCATTTTATGATATTGACTCAAAAAACCATGACTGAAGTGGTGAATCATCTTCCCATTTCAATGATCGAGTTGAAAAGGATAAAAGGGATAGGAACGAAAAATGCCGGCAAATATGGGAAAGAAATCATTGAAATTATCAATAAATATGTTTCTGAAAACACCATCGAAGATCAGGTAGATATTGAAGTGGAAAAGAATCAAACGCATTCTCCAAAAGAGGAGAAAAAAAGTAGCCGTCAAATTAGTTTCGAATTATATAAGGAGGGCAAAACCATTGAAGCAATTGCACATGCAAGGGCAATTACAATTAATACTGTTGAAGGGCATTTGGAAGGCTTTGTCGGAACAGGCGATATACCGGTGTTGGATTTAATTTCGGCGGCGAAGCTGGAGATGTTACAAAAGTTTTTTATAGAAAATGGCAACATTCAGTTAGGCCCGGCTAAGGCTGCACTTGGTGAGACAGTAACATGGGGAGAACTTCGGGTTGCGGTGAAATACCTGGAGTTTAAAAAAAGTCAAAACGAAAATTAAAGGTGGGTAAATTACAGAAGCATAAAATACCTGCAAGTACTTTTGAAACCCAAACCTACCAAAATGTAATTGTTGAGCAAATAGAAAATCTGGCTGAGATTTGTTAATCGTCTTGAATACAACATCCTGAATTTATTGGTACAATAGTTGTTCCCCATTAAATTATGGGTTAAAAATAGTATTTAAGTCTTTAGGTATAGGCGTTTAGACCGCCCAAGTTAACTAATTGATTATAAATAATTAAAGTTAGCCAAAACCGTGTTTATTAATGGTGAACCTTACATCATCCCATTATATGAACATTTATTGGGTTAATAACAATATTTATGCAAAGTTAATTAGTTCTTTAACCCAGAGGGTTAATATGTTTATAGAAATGAAAGAGTCCATCTGACGTGCGACTCCGTTGGAGTCGAAATTTTCTTTTCGAGCCAATTTTCTATAAACATTTAAACCCGCTAAATTTAAGACGTATTTCTTAAAAGTTGGCATACATAAAAAAATTAGGCGAACTAAGCGCCTAAACCTATAATTATTATATCTAAAGTAATTATCTTTTTCATTGTATTTAGTTATTAATGCGAATTAAGGGTTGAAATTGATAAGTTGTTGACAATATAAATATTTGATTGTTAATAACTTATCGCTTAAATATTTTTATATAACCTTAAAGATCAGTATCGTAAGACAAGTTACCAACTATGTCTTTTCGTATGATCCCTAAGGTTAAAGAACTTAAACTTATCTCTATCTATTTATATATCTGCGATATATATGAAAGAGAACTCAAACACTCCTGTCAGCGCTTCAGTAACAATACTCAGCCTGTGTTTACTGATCAAGAGATTATGACACTATTTCTTTATGTTATGAGCATTGAAAAACGTTTTAAAATTAATCAAATCCATGAATATGCAAGTGACCATCTGCGTTCGTGGTTTCCCTTATTACCTTCTTACGTGGCTTTTAACACAAGGCTTATTCGTTTAGGAGAAGCATTTAAACTGCTAGCGGCCAATATTATTGAATCCTGCCAGCCATCTGATTGTCAAACTGATGAAAGCTTACTAGATTCAATGCCCATTATTACCTGCTCTGGCAAACGTGCAGGGAAAGTAGCCATGGAAATCACTGATAAGGGCTTCTGCTCAACCAAAGGCATCTATTATTATGGCCTCAAACTTCATGCTTTGGGTTTTAGACGTTTAGGCCAATTACCTTATCCTGAATAGTTTCAGTTTACACCAGCCTCTGAGAATGATCTTACCTTGTTCAAGCAGGCTTGGGGAAATATACCAAATCGAACTTTTTATGGGGATAAAATTTATACCAACACCGATTATTTTAGAGAGGCTCAAACCAGCATAAATTCATTAATGCTCACACCGGTGAAGGGTATTAAAAATCAACCAGAAAACATTAGGATGCAGAACAAAGCCGCAGATGACTTATTTTCCGTTGCAGTTTCCTGGGTAAGGCAACCCATTGAAGAATTGTTTAACTGGCTTATTGAAAAAACAGATATTCAAAGAGCGTCAAAGGTGCGTTCTACTAAAGGCCTTATGGTATATGCCTTTGGAAGGTTAGCCGCAGCTTATATTTTTCTAATTTTCAACTCTTAATTCGCATTTTTTCATGATTTTGAGTTTTAATTCGATTCTAAAGAATTTATTTGATTGGTTTATGATAAGGTAAATTACTGACATGAATTGATGATATTTATTTCAAATGGAGTACCTGTTGGAATCTCAAAGCCATTATTTAAGTTAACTTCGTCCTTAGCTACAAAAATAACACGTTGACCTGATGGGACTATTCCATTTGTGCAACCTGCAGAAGGAAATTTTATTGTTTTAGCATTGTAAAATTGAGTAGAACCAAGTGAGCATAAGTTCAAAACATCATTATTAAATGAACAAGCTAAATATTGTTTTGTGCCATTTTAACTTGCATCTTTCGTAAAATTATCAAATATTATACCTAACTGACAAGGGGTAAGGGCTTGGTCTCCGGTATAATTCATTAAATTATTATCGCAAGTAGCAACTCCCCCTTGATTAAACCCACAACAAGCATCAAAACCTAAAGCTAGCATTTGATCTCTGGTGGGTATGTCATCACAATTGTCACCACATGATGCATCACCTGCATTTCAACAAGAACCCCATGGATAACGCATAGGATGATCAAGGCCTAAAGTGTGACCAATTTCATGATTGCATGTGTCAGCAAAGGCAAATGTTGCAATTAATTTATCTGT
>JANXXY010000031.1 GCA_025350365.1 Bacteroidales bacterium
TCGAACTAAAGTTATAGCCCCTTTTTAAGGGGTTGGGGTTGATACATAATATAAGTCCAATCTCAAATTTTCCTTTTGACACGAAGAAAATATTCAACTATTTTAACTTTTCGTGTCTTTGTGTTTATTATTCTATATTTCCAAGTAACCAGTTAGTTAAACTCATAAAAACATGAAGAAGCACATATTTTTTCTGTTAATTTTTCAGCTGGTATGGTTTTCAGAGTATTCGAAAGCCTCCGTTTTTTTGCTTTCAGATACCACACGGCTGCGGATCGTGTTTGCAGGAGATATGATGGGACATATGCCTCAAATTTCAGCCGCTTACAACGATTCATCTAAAACCTATGATTATAAACCTGTATTTGAATATATAAGGCCATATATCGCAGCAGCAGATATTGCTGTGGTTAACCTCGAGGTAACCCTGGCAGGAAAGCCATATTCAGGATATCCGCAATTTTCAAGTCCGGACGAGCTGGCGGAAAATCTCAAAGAGGTAGGTTTTGATATGCTGATTACGGCAAACAACCATTGCATTGATAGGGGAAAACAGGGTCTGGAACGCACTATCGCTGTGCTGGATTCAGCTCATATACCCCATACGGGAACTTTTAAAGACTATATTGATAAACAGAAAAACAATCCGTTATTTATTGAGAAGAAGAACATCAAACTTGCTTTTCTGAATTATACATACGGAACGAACGGTTTGAAAGTTCAAAGCCCAAACCTGGTGAATTATATCGACACGTTGAATATCCGCAGGGATATTGAAGTTTGTAAGGCTCATGGCTCCGATTTTATTATTGTAACTATCCACTGGGGAATTGAATACGAGCGTTACCCAAATACTAATCAACGTTTTGTTGCTACATTTATTCGTAAATGCGGGGCAAATGCCGTTATAGGCTCTCACCCTCATGTGATTCAGCCTGTGGAACGATTTTATAATGCACAGGACAGCTCAAACTATTTTCCGGTAGTATTCTCGTTAGGTAACTTTGTTTCCAACCAACGCGAACGATACAAGGACGGAGGTTTATTATTTGAACTTAATCTTGAAAAGACTGATACCACCCGGTTGAAATCATGTTCCTTCCTTCCGGTTTGGGTTTTCCGGGGAAATATCAATGGAAAAACAGATTATAGGTTAATTCCTCCATTCAAATTTCAGGAAGCTTCTATTAAACTTTCCTTAGGAGAATCTGACAAGGTGAAATGCAACGAATTTTATTCAGACACAAGGCTTCATTTGAACAATATAAATGAAGTGAAAGGCGATCAATAGATTTCAAATAAACGTAGAGTTCCCGATATTAATTCTAAACCCTGTTTTTTCCAAAACTAAAAGAGGTTGATACTAATAGTAACAACCTCTTTTAATATAAATGAATATTTCTTCTTATTATTTAACTTTTAAGGCAATACCAATGTTAAAATAAGCAATGCCCCAGCCTAATTCAGCTAAACCAGCAAATTTTTCACTAAAATAATACCGTGCACCAAGAAATCCGGGTACAATTAATCCTCCATAGGAAGACTTAGTTGGTGAACCGAATCCGGACGTTCCGGTTTCTTTCCAACTGTTAATATCATAAGCTAACATTAATCCTCCATAAGTATCAAGTTTATCAACGAAAGGATAATGAAATACACCACGCGCCCCAATGATAATGTCGGTCGATTTCCAACTATAACCATAACCGAAATCCCATTTAGCAGAGGTATATCCTAAATAACCTCCAATACCGATACTACCCTTTTCTAGTACGTTATCCAATACACCTACTTCATAAGAAACAGCAATAGGCGGCACCGATGAAGTCGTTCCTGATGAATACCGGGCATTCCCGAAACCAATAGTGGCATTAAATACTCCATCACCTTTTTTAAAAGTTTGGGCTTGAAGGTCGAATGAAGAAAAAAGACCAATTGAAACAGCTAATAAACTAACAAAGAATACTTTTTTCATAAGGTTTTAAATTTAAAGGTTTATCCAATTATTTAAGACAAATATAACAAGCCATTGTTTATGATATATTTCCTTTTTAGGGGAATATACAATTAATTTGCTAACATCACTATTTTGTTGATGAAAGGAAATTAAATCTCCTCTATTTGTGAAAAAATTTACAAAATTGTTGATTTATACTCATTTAGTTTTTTTATTACTCTTGCCGGATTTCCTGCTAATACCTGATTCCCTTCAGAAAATGATTTGGTAACCACTGCACCGGCTGCTACAATGGTATGCTCTCCTAATTCAACACCAGGCAAAATGATACAATTTGTAGTTAAAAGACAATTCTTTCTAATTACTATTGGGTTTGTTATAACATATTTATTATAATTATCCGCCTGATGATTCATACTTATGATGGATACTCTTGGTCCAATCCACACATTTTCCTCGATAATAATTCCATTTCTACCATCAATGTAACAACCAATAGAGTATCCAGGAGCTTTTGAACCTGGAGTGATCTTTTCCGGTGTATTGATTTGCGAAGTAAAATGCACCGGCCAAGGGACTCTCCTGTTAATGCATAAAAATTTCTGCATAAATATAAACTTTAGTATATTCCTGTTTTGGTATTCCTTATTTTTAAAATGAGGATATGCCAATTTGAATATTATTCCAACAATTAGTTTAAGTAACCTCATAAATTAGTTATTTCAGTTACTTTGTGCAAATACCATTTTATTAAAAGGGTATTTTGATATTTGACTTTAGTACTTGTCTCTTTTTTTACTGAGGACAATTCAGATAACATTGGCATGGTTATCAACTTGTAATTATGGTAATCATTTCTTTTGGAAAATAAATAAATGATGCTTTCAGGAATATATCTTTTAACAAAGTCCTTAATTATTTGAAGTTTGATTTTGAATTTTCCCGGTTGAATCTCATTTATAAAATTCAACCTGTATACACTGAAAAATTCTTCCTTTAATATTGAATTATAAAGTTTTTTATTGCATTTCAAACTAATAGGAATATTTTTAAAAAAATCTACTAATTCCTTATCCCAGAATGGCAACCGATATTCGTATCCAAAAAAATCAAAAACCATTGAAG
>JANXXY010000043.1 GCA_025350365.1 Bacteroidales bacterium
ATTTGGAAATTTGAAAAAGATTTGGAAATTTGAAGATTTGAAGATGGAAGAAAAACATTAATCTAAGGGTTATTTACTCGTTTTCAAATTCTCACATTTATCAAATCTTCAAATTATTTCATCTTCAAATCATTTATTAAACTTTGATAAAAAAAACTTATGGCCATTAATCCTCATCATACCATCGAAGAACTTAACGGAATACGTTGTTCAGTTGTTGAAAAAAAAGTTGCTGAAAACAGAGCATTTTATATCACCCGGATTTTGGAAAGCAATGGTTATAAGGTTATTTCAGTTACAGACGAAAATGGCTTAGTAACAATTGGGGTTACCGATATTTTATTCAATCCAGTGCATGCCTTGTACAGCCGGTCGTTGAAAATGGTGGATGGCTCTTTGGTGACTCCTGCCATCTGGAACGACAAATATCAGGAGGAAGGGTTTTACTGGAATTACTAACACTGGTTACCAATATAATAACTTTAAATTAATGTGCATGAACCCTCGCTCTTGATAAAACTCAATTTCCTATTCTCGCAGCTTTCACCGTTTTTGCCGAAAGCTCTTTCATTTTCGAACTATCAGAAAAGCCTAATTTTAAAGCAATAGCAAGATTTTCAGCTGCTTTCTTTGATTTATTTTGTTTATCGAATAGTAAAGACTTAAAAAAGTAGCAATCAGGATTTTTTGGTTCAGCCACCTGGTAAACGTCCAAGCACTTTTCAGCTGTTGAATAATCGCCCGAATTAATAGCCCTGGCGGTATAGGAATAACATACAATACCCAGAAACCCTATTACCCTGCTATACATTTGGCGGTTTAGCGAATCTTTTTCGTGAGCTATCCTGTCCTTTAATGAGTTTATTTCATTCGTCCACCACGTAACATTCTGAATGGTTAAATTTTGCATATATGCATCGCGCAATTTCAGCTCTGTAAATTTCACCTTTTCTTCCTTTTGCTTTTCAAGACCATATTCCTTCATCTCTTGTATGGATTCGAGCTTTTTTCGAAGCCTTTTTATGTTGTATAGTCCGTCAAGTTCAGCAATACCGTTTCTACATCCATTGGCCGCAGAAATAAACTGTCCCGATGCCAGCAGTTGTTCAGTTTGCACTAAAATATCGTCGTGAATTTGTTTCAAAAATTGTTTATCTGTGGAAATTAGTTTGTCGCGCATGGCATTAATGTTAAACCATGCAACAGCCTGGTTTATAAACGTTACCGGTGGCCAGGTATGCCCACCATCAAATGAGGTTACCAGATGCCGCCAGTCAGTTTGATCCAACGGCTTCGAAATTGCCACAACCTCGTCATAATTAAAATCATGCTTCCCGGCAATCGCATAAATTTCAAATTTCCTTGGTGCGATCAATGGATCGAAACCAGGCAAACCGGCGCTGCATGTAATAATGCCTCTTACTTTAGCTGATGATAAAGCCAAAGAAGATGCCACTCTCCCACCTCCGGAAAAACCAGCAACATAAATACGACTTTCATCAACCGGATAACGTTTAAGAACATCGGCAAACAACGCGTCAGTGATTGCAGTGAGATTTTGAATTCCATTTTTCGAATTATTCGATCCCGCCACAATGTAGCCATATCGTTCTGCAGCTTCTTTACCATTTTCAACAGCCAAAATTCCGCTCCCGTGCGGGTCGAACATAAATATCACCGGCCATTTTTTCTTGTTGTTGTACCCCGTCGGAAGGTACAATTCGTAAGATTGAGTTGTATCGGCCAACTCCGCCACATGCTGTATTTTATTAAAAGTAAGAGGTTTATTCGATTGGGTGAGTGTATTGCCATCGCACGAATAGAGACAAAGTGCCAGAATTAATATATACCAAATATAAGTTGATCTGAGAAATAGATATAGTTTAATTTTCATGATTTTACCATTGTGATTTATCACGAGAAAATTAATGATTTTTTTTTGATTCATGATCCAATATTAGAGTGAGATAAAGTCCGGAATGAAAATTATGATCAATATTTTGAAACTTTTTTGAAACCTCTAAGAAAAACCCTCGTTAAAGAAGGAAAATAGAAGATAAAATAAGATGAAAAAAGGTGCTTTATTAGGTATGTTAATTTTAGGTATAGTAGTTGGAATAAAAGCGCAAAGTGCAACAAAATATCAAGCGCTATTTGTTTACAATTTTACAAGATTTATTGAATGGCCTTCCAATAATTCGTCAGAATTTGTAATCGGAGTACTTGGGAAATCATCCATTTATAACGAATTGCAGACCTTAGCTTCCGCAAAAAAAGTTGGTAATCAAACAATTGTAATAAAGCAATTTTCAAATTCAAGTGAAGTGGTGACATGCCAGATATTATTTGTTTCCAATGAGGTAGTATCTCAGATATCGCAAATGGCTGCCTCATTTCAAAACAAAAATACACTTATCATCACCGATCGTGCCGGATCAACAGGTAAAGGAGCTGGCATAAATTTTGTAAATGCCGATGGAAAACAAAGATTTGAAATTAGCAAATCGAATGTTGATAAAACCGGATTGAAAGTGAATAAGCAATTGCTTGATATGGCTATGACTACCGATTAAGGTTATATTAAAACGACAAATAAAAAGCCTTGCGGTACAACCGTTGAGGCTTTTTATTTGTACATAGGGTTTTATTGTTAATATTTTGTAAACAGCTTCAATTGCGAATCATCCCAAAGGGTAGGATAATCATCGCTGAATTTTTTCAACACTGCTGAAATAATCGATTCACGCATAAACTGAGATTTATTCTCAACGCTATACTTCTTACAATAGCCGTTAATAGCCGTTAATTCTTTATTATTGAATAATATAACTTTGCTATTTACGCGTTTGAGATCTGGTTCTTTATGATATTTTCGTTTCACGGAATTTAAGTTTTTATATGGCTTATATCGTTGATGCTAAGTTGGTGCATTTGTTCGAAATATCGCATAAATCTAACCTGTAAGTTATTAAAAACTTATTAACAATTGCCATCTACATCTGCCGCAAATAGTGCACAATTGTCTGTTTTGCCTGATTTACAGGAAGAATCCCAACAACCATTCCAAAAATGCAAATGACACCAGCGGAAACGATTACACCTAGCACCATTTTGTCGGTATAATAGTGAATAAAAAATGTGGCAGGTGCTGAAAACAAAAGCAGATAAACATATTTAAGAAAATCCGACCTCTTAAAGCGAAATAACCCGGAGTAATGACATAAAACAATTTGAAGAATGCAGACAATTGTTTGAGTTACCAAACATGATATTGCCGCGCCTCTGGCTTCAAAAGCCGGAATTAACAGTAAGTTTAATGCCACATTTATAACAACTGCAAAGATGGCGACATAGTTCAATTGTTTTAACATTCCTTTCGCAGTTAGCAAAGTACCAAAAATATACGATATAGAAATTGGAATAAATCCCAAAATAAGTATGGCAAACACTTTAACAGAATGATTTTCAGTTTCGCTATACAACAATTTCATAATTGGTGCACTATAAGCAAATAATGATATGGAAGAGGCCACCGATATGACAAATAATATTGAAAATGAAAAATACGCTAATGGCCGAACATCATCACCCTTTCCTATCATTCGGGAAAACATTGGAAATAAAAGGGCCGGAAAAAGGTAAGCAAACATAGTAAGTGCATCGAGGATGCGAAATGATTGTGCATAAATACCGGCTTCCTTCATTCCGTTAGGTAATAAACGTTCCAGCAGAATACTATCTGCACGGTTATAAACGGTCATAAAAAAAATCAGGATGGCAAATGGAAGGCTTTTCAAAATAATTTTTCTGGTAACACTCCATTGAAAAATAACTTTTATGCCTTTTGATTTTAGCAAAAGAATCGATAACACAACGAAACAGGTAATAATATAAGAAACTGACTGAATGTAAGCAAACCATTCGATTTTAAAGCGTGTACCAAAAACATGCCCCCACAATGCCAGACTGCAAAGTGCAATCATAATTGTTCGGTCCAAAACAGAAAGGATACTATCAGTTGTGTAAAACTGCATACCACTAATGTTCGAACGTAGATACAAAATAAAAGATGACAAAAACTGATTAATTATCAGTATAAAGAGTAACCCTATTTGTCTTTTTTCGTATCCAAGCAACAAAGCGGCTATTAGTGTAACACCTGCATATAATAGTCCTAAAATAAACCTGATTACTGCAATATGGCTTATATAAAACTGTACTTTTGATGCGTCGATCGAAAGATTACGATTGTTGTAATTTGTAATTCCTAAATCGAGTAGAATATTAAAAAGTAAAGTGAAATTAAATAGTGAAAAGAAAAGTCCATATTCAGAACTTCCAACCATATTTTGAACGGTTCTGTCGATTCCGAATACCCAAAACGGTTTTATTAAAAGATTAAGAATTAAAAGAAGAAGGAGGTTTGTAAAAAACTTTCTTTTCAAATTGCAAGAATATAGTTTATTTTACAAAGTTAATTTTTTTTTGATTAGCCTCGCTCAATATGAAGATTCATACAAATACGGAAAGCCTTGTTTTTGCTGACCTTGTACCGAATTTTACGTCTTGTTTTTTTAAGGCTGATTTAGCAGGGCTAAAATAAGTAATAACATGAAAATTGCAGTCAACACCCGTTTGTTACTGAAAGACAAACTAGAAGGCATCGGTTGGTTTACCTTCGAAAATTTAAAACGAATTACAGTTAATCACCCTGAGCATGAGTTCTATTTTCTGTTTGACAGAAAATTTTCTGATGAGTTTATCTTCTCAAAAAATGTGCATGCGATAATAGTCTCACCACCTTCAAGGCATCCGTTATTATGGATTGCATGGTTCGAATACTCAATACCAAAAATTTTAAAAAAATTAGATATCGACCTGTTCGTCTCTCCTGATGGCTACTTAAGCCTTCGAACTGAAGTCCCACAACTAGCCGTAATTCACGATATTAATTTCTATCACCGTCCCAAAGATCTACCGCTTTCATCCAGATTATATTACCAGTACTATTTTCCGAAATTTGCAAAAAAAGCAAAACGCATTGTTACTGTTTCCGAATTCTCCAAAAAGGATATTTGTTTCAGTTACCACATTTCGCCCAAAAAAGTAGATGTTGTTTATAATGGAGCTAATTCGATTTTTCATTCACTCACCCCGGATGAAATAAAAGCAACAAAAGATAAGTATTCTTCAGGATCCGATTATTTTTTGTTTGTCGGTTCCCTTCATCCCCGCAAAAATGTAAGCGGGTTGCTGAATGCCTTCGATCTTTTTATTTCGCAACACCGTACTGATCACAAAGTGGTTATTGTAGGAGAAAAAATGTTTTTTACTGCTGAGCTGGATCAAACGTATAACCAGATGCGATTTGGCGACGATGTTCTTTTCACCGGAAGATTGGATATAAATGAACTTAAAAATGTTTTCGGAGCCGCTACAGCACTAGTTTTTGTGCCATTTTTTGAAGGTTTTGGAATACCCATTGTTGAAGCCATGTACTCCGGAATACCTGTGATATGTTCACACTGTACTTCTTTACCGGAAGTTGCCGGCGATGCTGCACTTTATGTAAATCCGTTGGATGTAGAAGCTATTGCTGAAGCTATGCATAAGATATCGTCCGATCCAAATTTACGAAACGAATTAATAGCCAAAGGCAAAGCACAACGGGAAAAATTTAGCTGGGACTCGTCTGCCGAAAAGCTATGGGCTTCGATTGAAAAATGTCTGATACCGTAAATTATTGAATTATATTGAAGTACATTGAAGTACAATTGAAGTATATTGAAGTACAATTGAAGTACAATTGAAGTACAATTGAAGTACAATTGAAGTACAATTGAAGTACAATTGAAGTACATTGAAGTACAATTGAAGTACAATTGAAGTACAATTGAAGTACAATTGAA
>JANXXY010000061.1 GCA_025350365.1 Bacteroidales bacterium
TTTTGCTTTTTATAGAGCAGCAACATTTTTCTGAAAGAAGTCCTTAAACTTATTTTTAGTGAGCATACAATCAATCATCCTGAAAAGGGCTTGTTTGTCGGGTTCTTCGAGTTGCTCAATCATCCGCAGTTTTTCACTGGTGGTTTTATCTTCAATGGTAACTTCTTTAGGTATGCTACCCCAGATAGCCGTAACTTATAATCGGAGCGGTTCGGCAAAGCATTTGCTTTGTCGGATTATCTAAAGTAGCATTTGCTATCCTGCTAGCGCGGAGTGTGTCCTGAAGTAAAAGTACAACATTAACAATAAAGAAAGTTCTTTTACATGCTGTATAAGAGATGAAGGGATTGCAGCAATGCAATGAACCTTTGTTGGCGGCTTGCAGGAGCAGACAACAAACCGCCTTGCGGTGCTGTGGTTAAAAGTCATGGTATTGAACGGTCAAGGAAAAGGATTGTACTGTGAGCAATATTTCCGGAAAAGGAGATGCATTATTAACCATTACTGCAACGGCTAATACCACTATAAAATCAAGAATAGATACTATTTCTGTATCAAATAGCTTTGGAGTTCAAAACATAATTATCACGCAAGTCGGCGGCGCAACCGAAGTTTCCGAACTTTCTAGTGTTGACATCCTGTTTTATCCCAATCCAGTTTTGGAAAAGGGATATATTAATCTTCCAAATTCAATGTTACACGGACGTATCGAACTTTATTCTCTGAATGGAAAACTACTAAATTCGCAAATAGCAGAAAGTAACATTGTGGAGATAGATATGAATAAATTTGTTTCCGGTATCTATATAATAAAAATAATCACACCTCATGAAGTGCTAACTACAAATATAGAGAAGCAATGATAGGCTAACTCTTGTCAACTTTTTTTAAAACTTTGCACGCAGATAAATAGTTCTATGAGGATTATGACTAACTTAACTATAATTAGAGATGCCTCTTTATGCCGAAATGCTTTTAAACGAATTCAAGAAATTTTTCACGCTAAATTGGTATTAAGCCGTAAACGACTTCTTACTATTAACATGATTCGTAAATTCTCAAAAGCCTTTAATATTTCAGCCGACCTTTTGATTAAGGAATATGAATTAGTATGAAAGAATATAAAACTTCAATGCAAAGTAGGTGATAGGGAAGAATCCGATTTGTTCAATATTGACGGCTACAGCGAAGTGTAAAAGTTCACCTCTCACATGCCGGGTAAATGTAAGTGTCAATTCAAATGCCAATACAAATCCAAAGTATTTCCAGCTTCTACTTTGCCTTCATATCTCAAAAAATATTTTATACCTAATCTGATTAAATTTATCTTTGTTGAAAACGATAATGTATGTTAAACAAATTTTTTAGTCTAAAGCATTTTTTATTAAAGGGAATGTGGAGCATCAGGTTGAGTGATTATCCTCCAGATAAAGCCTTATGGATTAAAATTTTGCGAATATTTGTATTAGCATTCAGAGGCCTTAATGAGGATAAAATGCAACATAGAGCTTCAGCGCTCACCTTATATACGCTACTGTCTGTAGTGCCTGTTTTAGCTTTGGGATTTGGTATTGCCAAGGGTTTTGGGTATGACAAGGACCTTAAAGAAAAACTAATAACGAATTTTTCAGATTATCAGGACGTTGTTGATAAGCTGATCACTTTTGCTGATTCTATGCTTCAAAAAACGCAGGGAGGTTTAGTGGCAGGTATTGGTTTAGTGGTTCTTTTCTATACTGTAATGAAGGTGTTTAGCAATATTGAAAGTTCATTTAATGATATATGGCAGGTAAAAAAGGCCAGAACCTATGTTCGTAAGTTCAGCGATTATTTGTCCATGATGCTTGTTTCGCCAATTCTTATTGTAACCGCAAGCGCTACAAATGTATTTATTTTTAATACATTGTCTACCATTCATGAACAGGGTCATATATTGGGATTAGTAAGTCCTTTGCTTTTGAGCGTGCTTAAAATAGTTCCCTATCTTCTTATTATTACCCTTTTTGTATTGATGTATATGATTATGCCCAACATCCGGGTAAAGTTTAAGCCTGCGTTGGTGGCCGGCGTTATTGCAGGATCGGCATTTCAGCTTACACAATGGGGCTATATTTATTTTCAGGTTGGCGTATCGAGTTATAATGCTATTTATGGAAGTTTTGCCGCCTTGCCATTATTTATCATATGGTTACAATTCAGTTGGTTAATAGTATTGTTTGGCGCTAAAATTTCTTTTGCATCTCAAAATATCGAGATGTATGAGTTTGAACTTGAAACAACTCACATGAGTGACTATTCTCAACGAATATTAGCGTTGTTGCTAACCCACAGGGTGGTAAAAAATTTCGAAGCTGGTTTAAAACCGTTAACAGCTTCGGAGCTTTCTAAAGAGTTGATGATTCCTATCCGAATGAATCAGGTTATCCTTCAAAACCTCGTACAATGTGGTATTTTAACTGAAGTAGTCGCGGACAAGCTAAATACCAGGGCATTTCAACCGGCACAGGATATTAACCGGTTAACGATGAAGTACATCATAGAAAAAATAGATAGGTTAGGCGAAAACTATGTGATTGATGAAAAACATACTACTACCCATAAACTGGTTGATTTACATGATCATTTCTTTAAAGTAATAGAAGCATTGCCTGAAAACAAACTTCTAAAAGATATTTAAACATTTATATATATGATAGTTAGTTTTTAGTTTTATAATAATATGATTTTAAACATGTTTTTTTTGGTATAAACTGAAATTATCGCTAATATTGCACCGTTAATAAATCAATTATGAATAGACAATTTGCATACGGGCATCATCAGGTTCATCAACTAATCGGATAGTTCAACGTAAGCAGAAAAGTAAATCGTTAGTAGTGAGGTTTGCAAATGTGCAAGCCTTTTTTGTTTTAATTTAATACTGAATATGAATTATTTACATCATCATAGATTTAACCATCATAGTGTTTGAAAACACCTGGCAGGATTATGTAAGAACCCATTATAAGTTTAAGGTTTGCAGCATCCTGCAGACCTTTTTTATTTTTAAAATATTATAAAATTATATGAGTCAGTTAAAAATTGCAGTTCAAAAATCAGGAAGATTAAGCGAAAAATCGCTTGCTTTAATTGTGGAAGCCGGTATTTCATTAAATAACAGCGATCGCAGGTTAATTTCAAGATCATCCAATTTCCCAATCGAAATTTTATTTTTACGAGACGACGATATTCCCCAATATGTTGCCGATGGAGTAGCGGATATTGGTATTGTGGGAGAAAATGTTATTTATGAAAAGAACTCACCAATACGTGTGGTTGAAAAACTTGGATTTGCAAGATGTCGACTTTCATTGGCTATTTCAAAATCAGTTGAATATACTGGAATTAACTATTTTAATGGTAAAAAAATAGCTACTTCCTATCCCAAAATTCTTGGAAAGTATTTGTTAGATAATAACATAAAAGCTGAAATTCATGAAATTAGCGGTTCTGTTGAAATTGCGCCGGGTATTGGGTTAGCCGATTCAATTTTCGATATTGTTAGTTCCGGAAGCACGTTAATAAGCAATGGTCTTCAGGAAGTTGAGATTGTAATGAAATCGGAAGCCGTTATTATTGGAGACCTTAATTTATCGGTAGAAAAGCAAAAAATTCTTGATAAACTATTGTTTAGGATTCGTTCAGTTCAAACCGCCAGAAATCATAAGTACGTGGTATTAAATGCTCCCAGTAATCAGGTATCCAAAATTATTGAGATTATTCCCGGCATGAAAAGTCCAACGGTTGTTCCTTTGGCTAAGGAGGGTTGGGTTTCAATTCATTCCGTACTAAAAGAAAATGAATTTTGGGATATTATTGATAAGCTTCAGGAATGCGGCGCCGAGGGGATATTGGTGATGCCTATCGAAAAAATGGTTGTCTGAGAAGATTAAAGTATGTAACAAATGCTTTTTCTTAGTAAACACTATTTTCTTTGTGCCTTCGTTGTTTAAAAATTTTAATTTAATTATTACAAAATGAATATAATTAAATACCCTAAAAAGGAAGATTGGAACGAAATCCTTAAGCGGCCCAACCTAGGTGATGATATGGTTAATCAAGTTGTGCCGGAGGTATTAAACGATGTTAAAACGAATGGTGATGAGGCCGTTAGAAGGTATACCTCAAAATTTGACCATGTTACTTTAAATGATTACCGTGTAACTGAGCAGGAGATTACCGAAGCAGAGTCACTCGTAGATGCTGAATTAAAGCGATGTATACAGATTGCAAAACAAAATATTGAGAAATTCCATTCCGCGCAAAAGACATCCCGAAAGGTTGTGGAAACTACTCCGGGAGTATTTTGCTGGCAGAAAAGCGTACCAATTGAAAAAGTTGGATTATATATTCCGGGTGGTTCGGCGCCTCTTTTTTCAACGGTATTGATGCTTGGTATTCCTGCAAAATTGGCTGCTTGCAATCAAATTATTTTATGCACTCCTCCTAATAAAGAAGGTAAAGTACATCCGGCTATTTTATATACTGCTAAATTGGTAGGGTTGAATCAAATATATAAAGTTGGTGGTATTCAGTCTATTGCGGCCATGGCTTTTGGTACCGAAACAGTTCCTAAAGTTGCAAAAATATTCGGACCGGGTAATTTATATGTTACTGCAGCAAAGCAAATTGTTGCTATGCATGGTGTTGCCATTGATATGCCTGCCGGCCCGTCGGAGGTTGCCATCATGGCTGATAATACCTGTGTTCCATCGTTTATTGCAGCCGATTTACTTTCACAGGCTGAACATGGAGCCGATAGCCAGGTTATTCTTTTTACTTGTGATGAAAAAATTCTGCCGGCAATAAATAAGGAACTTGACTTGCAGCTGGAAGCTCTTCCCAGAAAAGAAATAGCTATCAAGGCACTGGAAAACAGTAAAGCTATCGTGTTGAGATCCATTGATGAGATGTTGGAAATATCTAATGCTTATGCTCCCGAACATTTGATTATTGCGCTGGATAATGCCATTGAAATAGCTGAACTTGTAATTAATGCCGGTTCTGTTTTTATAGGTAATTATTCACCTGAAAGCGCCGGCGATTATGCTTCGGGTACAAACCATGCTCTTCCAACGGCCGGATATGCCAGAGGTTATAGTGGAGTGAATCTTGATAGTTTTATGAAAAAAATTTCATTCCAGCAATTAAGTAAATATGGGTTGTTCAATATAGGTCCGGTAATTGAAAAAATGGCTGAAGCTGAACAATTAATGGGACATAAAAATGCTGCAACCATTCGAATGAATGCTATTATAAATGAAAGTTAATATATGCGATTTACGACTTTTTAATCATGTTTGATATAAATACTATTTTACGGAATAATATACGTTTGCTTACACCTTATTCCTCCGCCCGGGATGAGTTTAAAGGGAACGAAGGTATTTTTATGGATGCAAATGAGAATCCTTTCAATTCACCATACAACAGATATCCAGATCCTTTGCAATGGAAAGTGAAACAAAAACTGGCAAAAATCAAACATGTTGAGCCAGAACAAATTTTTCTCGGAAACGGATCTGATGAAGCGATAGATCTATTAATGAGGGCTTTTTGTGAACCTAATCAGGACCAGATCATATCTATCAACCCAACCTATGGGATGTACCAGGTGGCAGCGGAGATAAATGCTGTTGAGTTCGTAAAAGTATCTTTGAATAATGATTATTCATTGAATAGTGCGGCGATTAAAGCGGCGATTAGCCAAAATATCAAATTAATAATGCTTTGTTCGCCAAATAACCCAACCTCCAATAGTTTTGATGCCATGGAAATGTTGAAACTGGCATCTGATTTTAACGGGTTGCTTGTAGTTGATGAAGCGTACATCGATTTTTCAGCTAAGCCAAGCTTAATCAAGTATTTAGATAATACCCCTAATTTGGTGATTCTTCAAACTTTTTCGAAGGCATGGGGATTAGCTGGTTTGCGCATGGGAATGGCCTTTGCATCGAAACAAATCATCGATGTTTTAAATAAAATAAAATATCCGTATAATGTGAATAGTATAACACAACGACTTGTACTTGAAGCACTGGATGATGTAAGCGGAATGGAGAAGTGGGTGAATGATATTCTCGCCCAACGAAAGTTATTGACGAGCCGCCTTTCTAATCTGTCCAAAGTAACTCGAATATACTCTTCGGATGCTAATTTTATACTTCTTCAAATTGACAATGCAAAACGAGCATATGACTATCTAATTGATAAGCAGATTATTGTTCGTGACCGATCGAAGGTTCATTTGTGCGAAGGATGTTTACGGGTTACCATTGGAACTCCCGTTGAAAATAAGCTATTGGCTGAGGCATTAGAAACTTACGAGAACATATAACCATATAAATTGAAAAAACGAGTATTATTTATTGATCGCGACGGAACGCTAATTAAGGAACCCCCAATTGATTTTCAGGTTGATTCCCTCGAAAAGTTAGAATTTGTGGAAGGCGTTTTTCGTAACCTTTATTTCATCCGAAAAAAATTCGATTTTGAGTTTGTCATCGTAACCAATCAGGATGGACTTGGAACGGCTTCTTTTCCTGAAAAAGATTTTTGGCCTGTTCAAAATAAGATGTTGAAAGCTTTTGAAAATGAAGGAATCATTTTTGACAACATACACATTGATAAATCGTTTCCGGAAGAAAATGTTTCCACCAGAAAACCCGGAACAACCATGTTGTCGCGGTATTTTACTGACGATTATGATTTGTCAGGTTCTTATGTTATTGGTGATCGGTTAACCGACATCCAGTTAGCTAAAAACCTTGGAAGTATGGCCATCTTTTTGGGTACTGAAGATAAATTAAAAGAAATTAATGACCATCAGCTAACTGAAACATGCGTATGTGTGGCTTCAGATTGGGATACCATATATTCATTTTTAGCAGGCACTGAGAGAAAAGCTATTGTGCAAAGAAAGACGATTGAAACCGATATTCTGGTGGAAATTGATCTGGATGGAACGGGAAAAGCTGAAATTTCAACAGGATTAGGCTTCTTTGATCATATGCTCGACCAAATAGCACGGCATTCGGGTATAAATCTGAAAATTATTACCAAAGGTGATTTGCATGTGGACGAACATCATACCATTGAGGATACAGGTATTGCCCTTGGTGAAGCCTTGCTAAAAGCCCTAGGTAACAAGCGTGGAATTGAACGGTATGGCTTTGTTTTGCCGATGGATGATTGTCTGGCTCAGGTGGCGCTTGATTTTGGCGGGAGATCGTGGTTGGTTTGGCAGGTCGAATTTAAACGCGAAAAAATAGGAGATGTACCAACTGAAATGTTTTTTCATTTTTTTAAATCGATGTGCGATTCCGCGAAGATGAATCTGAATATCAAAGCCGAAGGAGAAAACGAACATCACAAGATTGAAGGTATTTTCAAAGCGTTTGCCAAAGCAATAAAAAATGCCATTCGACGCGATGTTTTTAGCGATGTTCTCCCATCTACCAAAGGGCTTTTATAATATTTAATATCTGTCCAACAAATGAATAGTAATTTAAAAGGCAGGAATACTGCAATTATTTTAATGCACTGTCCTGATCAAAAAGGAATTGTGGCTAGGGTTACCAAGTTTTTAAGTGAAAATAATGGAAACATTGTTTATCTCGAACAACACGTTGACCAACAGGAAAAAGAATTCTTCATGCGAATTGAATGGGATATGGAGCTTTTTTCAATTCCTCAGGAGAAAGTGGCTGACCATTTTGATACATTGATAGCCAAACACTACGGAATGACCTGGAATATCTATTTCTCGAATCAGGTTCCTCGAATGGCATTGTTTGTTTCAAAGATGTCTCATTGTTTGTTCGATATTCTCGCTCGTTATCAGGCTGGTGAGTGGAATGTTCATATTCCGTTTATTATCAGTAACCATCCTGAAATGCAACCGGTTGCCAAACAATTTGGAATGGAATTCCATTTATTCCCCGTTGATGCTAAAAATAAAAGGGAAGTGGAGGAGAAAGAAATACAGCTCCTCAAGTCCACTAATATAAATTTCGTTGTTTTGGCAAGATACATGCAGGTGCTTTCGGAAGATTTTATCACCCAATTTCCAAACAAAATTATCAATATCCATCATTCATTTCTACCTGCATTTCCGGGAGCAAAGCCTTATCATTCGGCATATGAGCGCGGGGTTAAAATTATAGGGGCAACAAGTCACTATGTAACTTCGGACCTAGATGCCGGTCCGATTATTGAGCAGGACGTGGCTCATATTAATCATACGGACACTGTTAAAAACCTGATCCGTATTGGTCAGGATCTCGAAAAAATTGTTCTATCACGTGCCGTATATGCTCATTTACAGAGGAAGATTCTGGTGTATAAGAACAGGACGATAATTTTTAATTAGGATTCAATGCCTTTTAGCCTCCGTGAAGAGTTAGCGGTTCTATTAGACTCTTCCAGGTCTATCGACTCTGGAAGGTCAAACTAAAACCTGGAAACCTGGCAGAGTCCGAAGGTCCTGCCAGAGTTTAATTTTCTTAACTAAGCGACATTTAATTAGGATTATAAAAGTCGTTACACTAATTATAAACAATATACAACATTGATATGCAATTAATTGAAATATAATTAAATGAATATAGCAATCATAAAATATAATGCCGGTAATATCCGGTCGGTTGAATTTGCCCTTCAGCGTTTAGGGATACAGGCCGAAATAACAGCCGATCCTGAACGGATCAAGTCGGCTGATAAAGTAATTTTTCCCGGGGTTGGCGAGGCGTTTAACACGATGAAGTATCTGCGTGAGCATAAATTAGATGAGTTAATTGTTTCGCTCAAACAACCTGTGCTGGGAATTTGTCTTGGGTTGCAGTTAATGTGCAGGCATTCCGAAGAAGGTGACACAGAATGTCTTGGTATTTTTGACGAAGAAGTGAAACGGTTTATCAATGTGCGTGAGGAAAATGGTTACAAAGTCCCACAAATGGGTTGGAATACCATCTCTGGTTTGCAAACCATGCTTTTTGATGCCTCGTTGGATAATCCATATGTTTATTTTGTGCATAGTTATTATGCCACAATAGGGTCGCATACAATTGCTACAACCCAGTATACACAGTCGTTTAGCGCAGCGCTTCACAAAAATAATTTTTATGCCACTCAATTTCACCCTGAGAAAAGCGGACCGGTTGGAGCCCAAATATTAAAAAACTTTATTGAGTTATGATTAGAATTATACCTGCCATAGATGTAATTGATGGTAAATGTGTTCGTCTTACACAGGGCGATTATGCTCAAAAAAAAGTATACAACGAAGATCCACTTGAAGTTGCTAAAATGTTTGAAGATCATGGCGTTGAGTATCTTCATTTGGTGGATTTGGATGGCGCCCGAAAAAAACACGTTGTAAATTATAGAGTACTCGAAAAAATAACTTCGCGAACGGGTCTATTAGTCGATTTTGGGGGAGGTATTAAAACCGATGAGGATTTAGAATTGGTTTTTAAGTGCGGCGCAAATCAGGCCACCATTGGAAGTGTTGCCATAATAGATCCTCCATTATTTGAAGCATGGATTCGGAAATTTGGGTCGGAAAAGATTATTTTGGGGGCTGATGCTAAAGATGGTAAAATTGCCGTTGCCGGTTGGCTTGACGTCACTGACAAGGACATTTTCGATTTTTTTGCAGAGTATCAGCTTAAGCAGATAAAATATGTACTCTGCACCGATATTTCGCGTGATGGCATGCTTCAGGGCACTGCCATTGACTTGTATGATCAGTTAAATATCCGTTTTCCGGAATTAAATATCATCGCCAGTGGAGGGATTACTGCAATCAGTGAAATAGAAAAGCTCGATGAAATGGGTATTTTTGCCGCTATTATCGGGAAAGCCATCTACGAAGGAAGAATTAAGTTGAAGGAATTGGAAAAATTTTCAGGAAAATAAGGGGAGTAGGAGAGTATGTTAGCAAAACGAATCATTCCATGTCTTGATATTAAAGACGGCCAAACCGTAAAAGGAGTTAATTTTCTTGACATTAAAAATGTAGGCGATCCGGTAGAATTGGGAGCTCTCTATGCTCAACAGGGAGCCGATGAACTCGTATTTCTTGACATTACCGCATCTCACGAAAAGCGTAAAACACTGGTAGAGCTTGTGCAGCGAATTGCCCGTCATATCAATATTCCATTTACTGTAGGGGGCGGAGTAAGTGAATTAGCCGATGCCGATGCTTTATTGGCAGCTGGATGTGATAAACTTTCCATTAATTCGGCAGTTGTTCGAAATCCAAAACTAATTGATCAAATGGCCAATGGATTCGGTAGTCAGTTTGTGGTAGTTGCCATTGATGCAAAACTTGACTGCGGAAAATGGACAGTTTTTGTAAACGGCGGTAGGATAGCAACGGATAAGGAATTGTTCACATGGGCTAAGGAGGCTGAAAGCAGAGGAGCCGGGGAGATTTTATTTACATCTATGAATCATGATGGCGTTAAAACCGGTTTTGCCTGTGAAGCAATAGCACAACTTTCCGAATCGCTTTCAATCCCTGTTATTGCATCAGGCGGGGCAGGATCCATGGAACATTTTAAAGACGTATTCACCTATGGAAAAGCTGATGCCGGGTTAGCGGCAAGTATTTTCCATTTTAAAGAAATCGCAATACCTGATTTGAAAAAATATTTGGCTGACCAAGGCATAACAATGAGGATTTAATCTGTAATTTTACAAATAAATCATTAATAACTGAAACATGGTTAATTGGAAAGAACAAATAAATATTGATCCTTCTATTCAGAATGGAAAACCTATAGTCAAGCATACAAGAATTACAGTTGAGTTGATACTTGACAAATTGGCTGAAGGAGAAACAGTAGATCAGATTCTTGTTTCACATCCAGGACTGACAAAGGAAGCTGTATTTGCCGCTATTGCTTATGCTGCCGATTCTTTAAAAAATGAAATCACATATTCAATAGCGTCGTGAAGATTTTAGCTGACAAAAGTGTCGATTTTCCAGGTGTTGCTGCTTTGCGATTGCTCGGATATAATATTGTTTATATTGCTGAATCTGATTCAGGAATATCCGATGATTTAGTTTTAGAGAAGGCGAATAAGGATGCTAGAATTTTGTTAACTGCGGATAAAGACTTTGGAGAACTTGTATATAGATTAGGCAAAATCCATTCGGGAGTAATACTATATAGATTAAAAGGTTGGAATATTGAACAAAAAGTAGGATTCATAAGTAAAGTTTTTGTGGATCATTTTCAGGAGTTTTCCGATAAGTTTTCTGTAATTACGAAAAACCATATTAGTATCAGAAACTATCAAGGCATTTAATGTCTTATAATTACAAACCATAAACTTCAAAATACAATGATTTTAAATTTTCAGAAATTTCAGGGTTTAATTCCCGCCATAAAACCTAGCATTAACACTTTATTAGTAGTATTGTCCTGTATTATGGCGGGAATTAAACCCTGAAATTTCTGAAAATTTAAAATCATTGTATTTTGAAGTTTATGGTTTGTAATTA
>JANXXY010000065.1 GCA_025350365.1 Bacteroidales bacterium
GTTTGCTTTTCGAAACAGGCTATTCTTCCGTTTCCAGAGCTAACATATACCAAATCGTCAACTACCGTGGGTGTGGATCGTGCACCCGGGAAACTAGCTGAAAACCCTGTTCCGCTGAATTCCTTACCGTTGGGTGCTTTCCAAAGTAATTTGCCTTGTAAGTTATAGGCAAACAAATAACTAGTGCTGTCGGTTTCACCATTGATAAAAAGCATATCGGCAGCAATTACGGGCGAACCATACCCATTACCCATGTCCTCGTTAAACCAAAGCAATTGGGGGCCGGCTTCGGGCCAGGTTTTCATCAACTGGGTTTCGTTATATATTCCATCGCGGTTAACACCCCGCCATTGCGAGATTGTTTGAGCTTGTATCAAACTTGTGGTTACAGATAACAGAAAGATAATGATAGCAAGGTGTATTTTCATCGTATTGATTTGTTAGTTAAAATTAAATCATTTATTTATTTAAAAATCTCCTTAGGGTCTCAATATAATAAATTAGTGGATACATTTCTTCATCGTACCACAAAGCCGCAAAATATAATCCAATTGGCGCCGAGGTAAATTTATGATTTTTTGTTTCATTATCTAACCAGTTTAGTCCCTTAATACAAGCTGATTCGTTGCCAGATACCAAAGCGCCTATTGCTAACGATGTTTCTTCAATACTTGGTTTACTATCTATTGCTCCACCCCAGCTGCCATCATTGTTTTGCTGCGTTACGAGGTAAATCCGGGCTTTATCAAGCATATGTTCGAGCACGGATCTTAATGATTCGCTAAGACACTTGCAAACGATGCAATCATCCAAATAAATGGAAACTTTGGCTGTGCCATAAACCGGATTCGTTTGATCAATGGTGTGTTGATTTCCAAACCACAGAGGAAGCCAATAACCGCTTGAATGTTGCGCTTTCCGAAGAAAACCTGATGCTTTTACCGCACTTTTAAAAAAGGATTTATACACTTTGGGTGTAAGCTTATCTCCGAGTTTTTCCAGAGTGAGGATAAAGGCTGCAAATGCATGACCGGTGAGGTCGGCGCTGCTGCTATCGAACGGAAGCCGTCCCCAGCCTTTACAGAAGGTGGGAAAACCTCCATCGCTATTTTGAAGACCGAGCAGCCAATTACATCCGTTTATAATCGCTTCCGTTTCCTCATTTTTCCCGGTATACATTTGCAAAAGGGCAAGAATTGCTCCGGAGGTATCATCGGCATCGGGCACCGAACCGGTATAATTCGTCCAACCCCAGCCACCAGGCTTGGCTCCGTTAAAAGGATGCTTTTCCTTATACTGAATATTTAACACATGGACTTTCAGAGATTCAACTGACTCCACAGATAATGATTGATATAATTTTGGTCCAAGCGCTTTAATACCCAGTGTAGTTACCCAGGTTGATAAATCGGTATCGATGGGCCAGCTACCATCCGGCCGTTGTTGCTTTACCAAAAAGATCATACCCTTTTTTATTACTGCAGGGCAATCTGAATCACCAGCCATAAGCGCCATGCATACAAAAGCAGTTAAAGGAATAGCTTCGAGAAACCCTCCACTTTCAGGTATCATTTCTGTCAGTTTTTTCAAGGCCGGATCAATGGATTTTTGCCTGATAAAACGAAACAATAAATTTCCTTTCGTCCGTTTCCTAAAAATAAATATACCTACTGCCACTAGTGCCGGGATGGCATAACTTACTACCTCCAATTTAAAAAACCTGTACCACGAAGCAGGCAATAAAGTAAACTCGAATGGTAATTGCGGGAGGCGATTGCAGGCCTCTTCGTTCAGAACTCCGCAGATTACAAGCATGGACAGAATAGGCACTGAAAAGGTGTAATCGCGACCATAAAATTTTAAAACAGATGAGGTTAAATTATTCGAATCAAAACTAATTTGTTGTGTTTCGAGATAATTTTTAATTCCGGATAATGCATTTTTTCTTGATGTATCATCGTTACAACAATAGTTGATGGCCGCATAGCAAAGTAATGATGTGCTTACATTGCTTTTACTTTCGGGAGTATCGCCAAATCCACCATCGTTATTTACATTGGCAAAAAGCCAGCTTAACCCCAATTCAATTTTCTCCCCGAATCCAATATTCTTATGTAATTTTAAGGGAACCATTGCCACCGATGTAGCCAATGCACTCGATGCAAGTCTGCCTGTCCAGAATCCTTCGGTATTTAGTTGTTCCGTTAGAAGACGCGAAAGGTAAAGAAACTGTTTTTCCAGCAATTCTTTTGAAATCAAGGTGGTGTTTATTTTACCTAACAAGGTTACTATTTATTTTGGAATTCTAAAAATTACCGATTTCTATCGGTAATATCATTTCAACATTGGCATGATGATTGATTCCGTATCCTTGGGTTTATGAAATCTTATTATTTTCCATTACCACAAAATGTCAATTAGCCATAAAAACTTATATATTTGCAGCGAATTTCAGTTCCATAGTTCAATGGATAGAACGACAGTTTCCTAAACTGTAAATTCGGGTTCGATTCCCGGTGGGACTACATAATTTAGTTTAAAATTCAGATAAACATAAACTTACATACTTAGTAAAATTTTAGTTGAGTTTATAGTTGCGGATTAACCAATTTTGTAAAAATCTGTAAGACAAAAGAAGCAAGGCCTCTTAGCTGAAAAGTTGAGAGGCTTTTTTTTATTGATTTTA
>JANXXY010000107.1 GCA_025350365.1 Bacteroidales bacterium
GGCTTCTCCGCCCCCTCTTCCACCTCCTCTCCCCTTGAAGCTGCCCGTCATTCCGAACGAAGAGAGGAATCTAGCTAAGCGATTTCACCGAAGGTAATCTAGCGAAACGAGAAAACCCACTGGCAGAGAAAGGGAAAACATTAAAGTGATCAGAAATTTAAATTAGGCATAACGCCGGATACTCATTAAAGAAATATTTCAATATATATCTAAGTATTTCATTTAAGAATATTGCGGAAAATTTACCGAAGTGTTCAACCACAAACCTTTAAAAAGAAGTCTTAATTCTACTCAAACCTGATTTATGAAGGCTATTACCCATTTATTTGAAGATTGCGTTCTAAAATATTCCAATAATCCTTTTCTATGGGAGAAAAAGAATGACACATACGAACCCACAACATATGCCGAAACTAAAGAAAAGGTGTATCAGTTTGCTGCCGGATTAATTTCATTGGGTGTAAAAAAGGGTGACAGGATTGCTTTATTATCTGAAGGCTGCAACAATTGGGTAATAAGTGAATTGGGTATTTTATATGCCGGCGCAATAAATGTGCCATTATCGGTAAAATTGGCCGAATCCCCGGATATCAGGTTCAGATTGATCCATTCAGGTGCGAGAATAATTATAGCCTCGGCAAACCAGTCACGCAAATTGAACGGACTTAGGGACGAACTCGATTCGCTCGAAAAAGTGATAATTTTTGAAACGGATAATACAAATCACGAAAAAAATATAGCTTTTAGTGATGTTTTGAAACTTGGGATGGATTATCTGGAAACCAACCGCAAGGATTTTGAAATCTTCTGGAAATCGATCCTGCCATCGGACTACGCAAATATCTGCTATACATCCGGCACGACTGCCGATCCGAAGGGGATAATTCTTACACATCGCAATTATACAGCAAATGTGGAACAGGGACTTTCACTAATGAATATTCCTTCTAATTTCATTTCATTACTGATATTGCCGTGGGATCATGCTTTTGCGCATACCGTTGGCCCTTATATCCTAATGCATTGCGGGGCTAGTATCGCATCGATACAAACAGGAAAAACATCGATGGATACATTGAAAAATATCCCCATTAATATTAAAGAAATTAAGCCTCACTTTTTGCTAAGCGTGCCTGCCCTGGCAAAGAATTTTCGCAAAAATATCGAAAGCGGGATACGCGCAAAAGGGCCAATTACCACGAGTCTTTTTAAACTCGGATTAAAAACAGGATTCGCTTATAACGGAATAGGCTTCGATAAAGGAAAAGGATGGAGGCTTATATTAAAGCCTTTGGTAGCATTATTCGACAAGATTCTCTTTTCGAAAGTGAGGGAGGCGTTTGGTGGCCGGTTGGAATTTTTTGTTGGCGGAGGAGCATTGCTCGATATAGAATTGCAACGTTTCTTTTATGCCATTGGCATCCCAATGTATCAGGGCTATGGATTAACAGAGGCTTCGCCCATTATTTCATCAAATGCGCCTGCAAAACACAAATTGGGATCATCGGGTTTTCTGGTTAAACCAATGGATTTAAAAATATGTGACCTTGAAGGTAATGAATTACCTATTGGCGATAAAGGCGAAATCGTGATTCGCGGCGAAAACGTAATGGTCGGATATTGGAATAATCCTGTGGCAACCGAAGAATCACTTAGAAATGGATGGCTATATACGGGCGATTTAGGTTCGATGGACAAGGATGGGTTTTTGTATGTATTCGGGCGGTTTAAAAGTTTGCTAATAGGCGATGATGGCGAGAAATATAGTCCCGAAGGTATTGAAGAGGCTCTTATTGCCCAATCGCCATATATCGAGCAGTGCATGTTGTATAATGATCAAAAACCATACACCATAGCATTGGTAGTAATTAATAAGGAAGCTGTAAAACGATGGATGCAAAAACACCATCATCATGTGCATCATGGAGACGAGCAGACAGCTGCCTTAAAATTAATTGAAAGCGAAATACACGAGTACCGCACTGGTAAAAAACATGGAGCTATGTTTCCCCAGCGTTGGCTACCAACTGCTGTAGGCATTTTACCCGAAGGCTTTACCGAGGATAATCAAATGTTGAATAGTACGATGAAAATGGTACGCGGAAAAATTATTGATCGTTATACCGAATTCATAAAATTTCTTTACACACCCGAGGCAAAAAACATATGTCATGGGCGTAACATATACGAAATGTTGAGGTTGGGATTTACTAAGCAAGGGGAGGCTTAAAATATTCCATGGCTAAACATCCCCCCAAGGTACTGTAATTCTATTTATTACATTTATACGTTTGTAAATATAATGTTTGAAGCCGGACCATAAACTCAATGTTGCTAAAATGCTTTTTATTCCGAAAACAATGATAATTTGTATAACGAAATAACACCATCAACCGTATAATCCAAACTTTGAATTAAAAAATACCTTGAAGATGGAAGCAATTTTAATTGAATCAACTGAAGAAACGCCCAAAATAGTTTGTAATATTCAAGGCAAAATTGAAATCACCGGTAAATCGTTAACCGAGGATCCTTTAGCTTTTTATAATCCTATTCATACCTGGATAACAAATATCGATACTGAAAATATCATCATGGAAATGTCGCTGGAGTATATGAATACGGCGAGTTCAAAACAAATATTTACTTTAATAGAATTAGCCAAAAAGAATAAAGCGAAAAAACAACTTACGATAAACTGGTATTACGAAGCAAATGATGAGGATACAATTGATATTGGAAAAGAATTCGAATCACTTTTGGAAATCCCGTTCAATTTTATTATTCAATCATAAATAAAAAAAGGGACACGATTTTCATCTGTCCCTTTTTGTTAAATATGATGGAATGTATTATTATACAATTGCTTCCATTGCAGTCATAGCAGCCCTTAACTCTTCGCCAATGTATTCCACATCGTGGTTACGGATGGCATCGTTAACTTTAATTAATTCGAAATTATCTACATGGTTGTCCTTCCCTGCATTGTATGGTTTACCAATAACATCGGTTTCAATTGTTTTCATAAAGTCGGCCAATAAAGGCTTACATGCATGATCGAACAAGTAGCAACCATATTCGGCAGTATCGGAAATAACACGGTTCATTTCAAACAATTTCTTACGAGCTATGGTGTTAGCTATAAGAGGTGTTTCGTGTAACGACTCATAGTAAGCGGATTCTTCCTTAATACCTGTTTCGCACATCACTTCAAACGCCAATTCAACACCTGCCTTAACAAAAGCAACCATTAAAAGAGCATTGTCATAATATTCCTGTTCGTTAATTTTCATGCTGCCTGCAGGAGTTTTTTCGAAAGCAGTCTCGCCAGTGGCAGCACGCCATGTTAACAAGTTTTTGTCGCCGTTGGCCCAGTCTTTCATCATGGTAGATGAAAATGCCCCCGACATAATGTCATCCATGTGTTTTTCGTATAATGGACGCATAATTGATTTTAATTCTGCAGCTAAATTAAACGCTTTAATTTTTGAAGGATTGGACAAACGATCCATCATGTGAGTAATACCACCAAGTTTTAACGCTTCGGTAATAACTTCCCAACCGTATTGAACTAATTTTGAGGCATAACCTTTGTCAATACCTTTTTCGACCATTTTGTTGAAGCAAAGAATTGAACCTGTTTGAAGCACACCACATAATATGGTTTGCTCACCCATTAAGTCCGATTTTACTTCGGCAACAAATGATGAATGAAGCACTCCGGCTTTATGTCCTCCGGTACCAACGCAATATGCTTTAGCAATTTCCAGACCATCACCATTAGGGTCATTTTCACGATGGACAGCAATAAGGGTAGGAACACCAAAGCCTCTTAAATATTCGGCACGTACTTCCGAAGCAGGAGATTTTGGAGCAACCATTACAACAGTAAGATCTTTACGAATTTGGTTGCCTTCTTCAACAATGTTGAAACCATGTGAGTATGATAAACAAGCACCTTTTTTCATTAATGGCATTGCCTGGTTAACAACAGGAGTGTGGTATTTATCGGGAGTTAGGTTAAGCACTAAATCGGCAGTTGGAATTAGTTCACTAAAAGTGCCTACTTTGAACTTGTTTTCGATAGCATTTACATACGAAATGTGCTTTTCGGAAATTTCAACTTCACGTAAAGCATAAGAAATATCTAATCCGCTGTCGCGCATGTTTAAGCCTTGTGCTAAACCTTGAGCGCCGCAACCTAATACAACAATTTTTTTACCTTTTAATTTGTTAACGCCATCGGCAAATTCCGATTCGTCCATGAAATCACATTTACCTAATTGTTCAAGTTGAACACGCAAAGGAATGGAATTGAAATAATTAGCCATTTTTTATTTATTTAGAATAATTGATTCAAAAAAGTAATCGATATGAGAGTCATTATAACTGAACTTATTTTATTTTTTCAATTTCCTTGAGATACTGAGTTAACAATTCTTTAGGATTCTTGGTAACAGCAACTGTGCCTGAGCGGGTAAACTGAGTTACTCCATACGCATCAAGCTTTAGAAACAGATCCTGAGTTTCCGTTTTATATCCGGTTTTTTCGATGACGGTATAATCCGGAGTAATTTCGAGAATGCGGGCGCCTGAATTGCGAACGAGGTTTTCAATTTCATTACTTTTCATCAATGCATCGGTGGGCACTTTGTAAAGCGCAAGTTCCTGTTGAATTATTTCATCATTTGTGTGATAAAACGCTTTAAGCACTTCCACTAATTTTTCAATTTGCTTGGTTACTTTCTCAACTTTCTCCAGCGTATTTTTAATGACGATTGTAAATTTATGCACACCCTGAATGGATGACTGAGAAACAGTTAGACTTTCGATGTTAACCTGACGCCGAGTAAATATAATGGTGATTCGGTTTAGAAGACCAATACTATTTTCAGAAAATGCTGTAATTATATATTCTTGTTCCATAGGTCAAAATTAAGAAAAATGTTTTAAAACATTGTTATTCTAGTCTAATTTCTGATACTGAGCTTCCGGCGGCAACCATTGGAAATACGTTGTCCTCCTGTTCTACTTTCACTTCAAGCATATAAGGACCTTTATGATTTATCATTGTTTCAATTGCACCATCTAAATCATTTCTGGAGGAAACTTTTTGTCCGGCAATGGAATATGCTTTCGCAATTGCAATAAAATCGGGATTTATTAATGGAGTTGATGAATAGCGTTTATCAAAAAACAATTGTTGCCACTGACGAACCATTCCAAGGAAATTGTTATTTAGCACTACAATTTTTACAGCCACTTCACTTTGAAAGATGGTTCCCAATTCCTGAATCGTCATCTGCAATCCTCCGTCGCCACAAACACAAACCACTTCTCTTTCAGGAGCTCCAATCTTAGCGCCAATAGAGGCAGGTAATCCAAACCCCATGGTTCCTAATCCACCGGATGTAATCGCCGATCGGGTTTGATTAAACTTAAAATATCGGGCCGCGACCATTTGATGCTGACCTACATCGGTTACCAAAATAGCATCACACCCTGTTTTTTCATTTATCCGACGAATAACTTCTCCCATGCTTAAACCTTCTTTTTCAGGATATAAGTCATTTTGTATCACCTTTTCGTATTCTATCTCAGCACATTTTTTAAATTCATTTACCCAGGCTTGATGTTTGCCTGGATTAACAAATTCCGAAAGTAATGCCAGAGATTCTTTGGTGTCACCCAAAACCGGAACTGTGGTATTTACAATTTTGTCAATTTCGGCCGGGTCAATTTCAAGATGAATAATCTTTGCTTGTTTGGCATATCGTTTTACATCGCCGGTTACACGGTCGTCGAACCGCATTCCAATGGCGATTAATACGTCGCATTCGTTGGTTTTAACGTTTGGACCATAATTTCCATGCATACCAAGCATACCCATGTTTAATGGATGATCCGTGCGCATAGCGGATGCGCCTAAAAGCGTCCATGCAGCCGGAATACCTGTCTTCTCAAGAAAAGCAATCAATTCCTTCTCAGCGCCGCCCAAAATAACACCCTGTCCTATTAATGCATAAGGTTTTTTGGCGTTGTTGATAATTACGGCAGCTTCTTTTACCTTTTCAATATCCACTTTAGGAACAGGAACGTAGCTGCGAATACTTTCACATTTGGTGTACGAAAAATCAAATTTAGCAAACTGAGCGTCCTTGGTAATGTCGACCAAAACGGGTCCAGGCCTGCCAGTTCTGGCAATATAAAAAGCTTTTGCAATGGCAGCAGGAATATCTTCGGCTCTGGTAACCTGTACATTCCACTTGGTAACAGGCATTGAAATACCAATTACGTCAGTTTCCTGAAAGGCATCGGTACCTAACAATGGCGCTCCAACCTGTCCGCTAATGCAAACCAGTGGGGTTGAATCAATCATAGCATCTGCAATACCTGTAATAAGGTTGGTTGCTCCCGGGCCGGATGTTACTAATGCAACACCTACTTTACCCGATGCACGAGCATATCCCTGAGCGGCGTGTGCAGCCCCTTGCTCATGGCGAACAAGTATGTGCCTGATCTTTTCCTCGTAATGATACAAGGCATCGTAAACAGGCATGATTGCTCCGCCAGGGTAGCCGAAAATCACATCCACGCCTTCCTCAATTAACGAAAGTAATAACGCTTCCGAACCGGTTATATGCTTTGTTACAGGGCTAATGGTCTCCTTTTTTTCTTTGGTCATCGTTTCCATGTCTGTTTAATTTTACATTCTTTTATTTACTTATTACGTGATACGAATTCTACTTTAATGCTTTAGAAAAACCACTTTTTTTTACCCTGAATCCATTAATGGAATCGGTTAATTTTTCAATTTCTCCCTTGAGGGCAGAGGTAAAAAGCATTAATAAATTTCAACTGTCAAAGTAAAACTTGTATTTTTATTTTATTATATGATACGAATAGCTCCCAAATCGGCCGAACTTACCATTGATGAATAAGCTTTTAACGCTTTGGATATATTCCGCTTACGCGAAACAGGAGTGTAAGCCTCACTTCCACGGCTTTCTTCACTTTCCTTGCGACTGGCAAGCTCCTGATCGGAAATCATCAAATTAATACTTCGTTGCGGAATGTTTATTTCAATCATATCGCCATCCTTAATAAAAGCAATGGTGCCTCCACTGGCTGCTTCCGGAGAAATATGCCCAATAGATAATCCGGAAGTTCCCCCCGAAAATCGTCCATCGGTAACTAGTGCACAGGCTTCGCCAAGTTTTTTTGATTTGATATATGACGTAGGATAAAGCATTTCCTGCATTCCGGGTCCGCCTTTGGGGCCTTCGTAACGAATTACCACAACATCGCCGGCAGTGACTTTTCCGCCGAGAATTCCTTCGCAGGCATCATCCTGTGATTCAAAAACCCTGGCTATCCCTTTGAAAAGAAATATTTTTTCACTTACACCGGCTGTTTTCACAATACAGCCTTTCGTTGCAATATTTCCATAAAGAACAGCTAAGCCTCCATCTTTGTTGTAGGCATTAGGAATATTTCTGATACAGCCTTTTTCGCGATCAGTATCCAGTTCTCTAAAGGAGGCATTCTGAGAACCCATTACCAGGTTACGACCTCCTCCGGGTGCACTTTTGTATATTTCGAACGCTTCAGCGATGGCAGTTGTACGCGTTATATCGTAGGCATCAATAGCACCCTTCAAGGTAAATCCATCAACCCGTTTTACAGAGCCATCAACTAATCCGCCTTTTTCAAGTTCGTTCATAATGGATAGAATACCACCTGCCCGCCCTACGTCTTCAACATGGTAGTTCGAACTTGGAGCAACCTTACATAATACCGGGGTTTTACGGGAAAGTTTATCAATGTCCGTCATGGTGAAATCTACACCTGCTTCATAAGCAATGGCTAATAAATGAAGAACGGTGTTTGTCGATCCGCCCATGGCAATATCAAGTGTCATGGCATTTGTAAAAGCAGTTTTTGTTGCAATCGACCGGGGTAACACACCGTCGTTTCCATTAAAATAATAATCGTTGGCTATCTTCACGATAAGCGACGCTGCTTTTTCGAATAAAACAGTACGTTGTTTATGTGTGGCTAAGGTAGTGCCGTTGCCGGGAAGAGCAAGACCAATAGCCTCGTTAAGACAATTCATGGAATTTGCAGTAAACATACCTGAACAAGAGCCACAGGTAGGACAAGCCAATTTTTCGATTTTCGACATCAATTCATCAGAAACCGATTCGTCGCCTGCAAGTACCATGGCATCTACAAGATCGTATTTTTTTCCATCGAGGTTACCGGCTTCCATTGGACCGCCGGAAACGAAAACAGTGGGGATATTCAGGCGCATAGCAGCTATAAGCATGCCGGGAGTAATTTTATCGCAATTGCT